>NZ_JBQKJL010000017.1:0-64279 GCF_052117285.1 Lawsonibacter sp. LCP25S3_E2 | reverse complement strand
TATAGAGGGCCGGCAGGCAATTTTTATTGGTATGATATTGTTTTGGAGCAGCAAAACAGGCCTAACATTAGCTGCGCTAACTTCAAAACCTCCCTTTTGACCTTAATGTCACATTTTGGTACAATCCACTTCGTTCACAAAAAATTAACAAAATATTTTTTGGAGAACACGAATTATTTCCGTATTTTCACCTCGAAAGCGGGCTGAAAAGCGCCGGGATTTAGTTCAAGTCCTCACCCCATAGGGGAAAGGCCGGATGATATCTGTAAGCGTAAAATAGAGGAGGACCTTTCCCCCTGTGGTAAGATGGGAGTAAAAAGACAGGGGGCAGAGAGGTCATGAGTGAGGAAAAGCGAATTTTGCAGTGCCTGAACTGCGGGCAGCCGTTTGAGCCAACGTGTCATATCACGCGGCAGAAATTTTGCTGTGACGTATGTCGGCACAAATATCATAACGCCAAGCGGCATTATGATGTGCCAGTAGATATCTGCCCAGGCTGTGGAGATATCGTGGAGCAGAGTGGAGAACGGGGACGGCGGAGGCGGTTTTGCAGTGACCAATGCCGGGTCAAATATCATGCTCGTAAGGTCATGGAACGACGGCAGGCAAGAGAACAAACAAAAGCGATCTGTCCCAACTGCGGGAAAGAGTTTCAGGCAGAATGGGGAACAGGGAAACAACGGCGGTTCTGCAGTGACCCGTGTAGGATCGAATGGTGGGCGGCGTATCACAAAGCGAATCCCAGTATAGAAGAACCGGCGGAGACATGTGCGACCTGTGGAGCACCGCTGCCAGGGAAGCAAAAAGGCCAGAAATATTGCAGCCGGTTTTGTTACCTGTTGGCGATGGACCAGACACATGTGGAAGGGACCTGCCAGTGGTGCGGCCGGCCGATCGCCACCACCATTGGGGTGGAGCGGACCTATTGCAGCCGGGAATGTGCGGCAGCAGGCCGGTACGCTTTGCGGGGGTTTCACAAAGGCAGCCACCGGATCAGTGCCGCAGATACCCAGCTATGGCTGGAAAAGCTGACACAGGCCGCCAGAGCGAACAAAAGCGGTGTGCGTGGGAAGCGAGTCCGTCTTGTATGCGGAACGACCAGCATGTACACCGGCCTGGATGGATTGACCGCGATCATCCGCTATCATTTGCGGTGTGATCCATACGATGGAAGCGTGTATGTGTTCCGTGACGGAACGGGCAGTATGCTGAAATATATTGAATGGGATGGTCAGAGCTTTCAACAGGGGAAACGGCGGGCCCAGAGCGGCACATACCCCTGGCCGAAAGGAGAGTCTGGCCGTGTGGTCGAGATCAGCGAGAAAGAGTTTACATATCTTCTGAGTCGATCTATTGTGCCGTTCAAGTCCCATAAGAAAGATATCTAAAAAGCAGAAAAGTGCTGTGATGATTGAAATCACGGCACTTTTTTGCTATAATTTAAGTATGAAAACAAAAGAGAGAAGCCCAGCGGAGTGGCGCGCGCTGCTGGATAAAAAAGAAGATGAAATCGCATTCCTGCATCGGCAGATCGACTGGCTGACACAGCAGCTTCGGCTTGCGCGAGGGCAGCGTTTTGGTGCGTCCAGCGAACAGACACAGGCGATCCTGGAACAGGTGTCGCTGTTCCAGGAGGCGGAATCGGAGTCATGTGCAAAGATGCCGGAACCAGAACTGGAGCAGGTCACATATAAGCGGAGGAAGCAGAAAGGAAAACGGGAACTGGATTTTTCTGGCCTTCCCGTGGAACAAGTCATCCATGAACTGCCGGAAGCCGAACAGGTCTGTTTGGAGTGCGGCGGGAAACTGCATGCCTGCGGTCATGAGGTGCTGCGCCGGGAACTGGCCTATGTTCCCGCGCAATATAAAGTGGTGGAACATGTACAGACGGTATATGCGTGCAGGTGCTGTGAAAGGAACAGCGACCATGTCTTTCTGCGGAAAAGCGAGGTTCCCGCCCCACTGATTCCTGGAAGCGGGGTGGCTTCACCAAGCCTGTTGGCCCATATTATGAACAGCAAGTATACGTTGGCCCTTCCCCTTTACCGGCAGGAACAGGAGCTGCAGCGGAGGGGGCTGTCGATTTCCCGGCAAACCATGTCCAATTGGATCATCTATGCGTATCAGCATTATTTCCCCAGCCTTTTTCATGCTCTGCACCAGGAGCTGCTGAAGAGTGAGATCCTCCACGCGGACGAGACCACGTTGACTGTGCTGCGGGAGGATGGCAGGCAGGCCAGGCAAAAGAGTTATGTGTGGGTATATCGGACATCCGGCGATGCGGTAAGCCCAGTGGTGCTGTACGATTACCAGCCCAGCCGCTCCGGTGTGTGTGCAAGCAATTTTCTGCAGGGCTTCACTGGGCTGCTACATACAGATGGGTATGAGGCATACCACTGCAAATTGCCGCAGGAGATCACAGTTGCGGGCTGCTGGGCACATATGAGACGAAAATTCACGGATGCGTTGAAAACGCTTCCGAAAGATATCCGGGCACGCTCTCCAGCTCAGGTCGGTCTGGAGTACTGCAATAAGCTGTTCCATCTGGAAGAAGATTACGCAAAACAGGGACTTTCTTTTCAGGAAAGATTTTTCGCCCGGATGGAACGCTCCAGAACGGTGGCAGAAGAATTTTTCGCCTGGGTGAGAGAGGAACAGGAGAAAAATCCCGTACCAAAAAGTATGTTTGGTACGGCGTTGACTTATGCCCTGAATCAACGGGACTGGCTGATGAATATATTTCTGGACGGACGGCTGGAGCTGTCTAATAACCGGGCGGAGCGTGCGGTACGTCCCTTTGCCATTGGAAGAAAAAACTGGTTGTTCTGCAACACACCTCATGGCGCCAATGCCAGTGCAACGATCTATTCCATTGTTGAGACGGCCAAAGCGAATGGCCTGCGGCCTTTCCACTATTTAAACTTCCTACTGGAACGACTCCCTCACGGCTATTCCCCGGAAGCTTGCCTCCCATGGGAGGAAACGGCCCAGTCTATATGCAGATAAAGGCTGCCATTTGTGAAAAATGGCAGTCTTGCTCTTTCCTGAGGTGTCCTCCTCTATTTTACGCTTACTGATATCTTTTTCTTGTGCAGTAAAATTTGGACACGAAAAAAGCCCGGAAACCGCATGGTTCCGGGCTTTTTCGGTGCGATATCTTTTTTGGTCGCACAATGTGGTTGCGGGAGGAGGACTCGAACCTCCGACCTCCGGGTTATGAGCCCGACGAGCTACCAACTGCTCTATCCCGCGATATGGTGCCGGAGACCGGGATCGAACCGGCACGGGATCGCTCCCACGGGATTTTAAGTCCCGGGCGTCTGCCAATTCCGCCACTCCGGCATAGGGTGGCTTCCGGTCTGCTCCTTTCAGAGTGCTTAAATAGACTATCATAAATATGTCCCTGTGTCAAGTACAAAATTTTTTAAAATTGCATTGGATTGTTGTATGGAAACGTACACATATTTCCCGATGCCTTACATATACTGATATGTATATCACAACTTTACCATTGGAGGAGTCAGACATATGGGTGATGAAAAGATTTTGCTGCCTGAAAGTGCCATTTCTGCCGGAGAGCGAAAGGATGATTTGGATGATCTTATCTTTCGTGGAGAGGGATGGCTGATCAGCGACCGATAAAAAAGGCCGTCTCTCAAAAGGAGAGACGGCTTTTTTCGTAAAGAACAGGTTTTTCTTTACAATTCCAGGCCATTCATATATAATAATTGGGCTGAAATCGGAATTTAAAAGAAAGAGTGGGACAGTTATGCTCCAGTTTGATGAATACAAGGTAAAATTGAACAACCTGGCTCCCGCCCTGAAGGAGTTGGCTCAGGCACTGGATTTGGAGAGTGCGGAGCGGGAACTTGATATGCTTCAGGCCGAATCTGCGGCCGATGGATTTTGGGACAACCTTGCAAAAGCGCAAAAGGTGCAGCAGCGGATCAAGAACCTCCAGGACAAGGTGGACAGCCAGAACAAACGCCAGCGCCAGTGGGATGATCTGATGGCCCTGTGCGAGATGGGCAATGAGTTTGAAGATGAATCCCTGCTGCCCGAATTGGAGGAGGGCTTTGCTCAGTTGGAGGCCAATATGGAATCCGCCCGGCTGGAGACCCTGCTCACCGGGGAGTACGACCGCTCCAACGTGATTTTGACCATCCATCCCGGTGCGGGCGGCACTGAGGCCCAGGACTGGGCCCAGATGCTCTACCGGATGTACACCCGGTGGACCGAGCGTCACGGCTTTACCTACCAGATCATGGATTATCAGGAGGGAGACGAGGCGGGGATCAAGTCGGCCACCATTATGATCGAAGGAGTCAACGCCTACGGCTATCTCCGGGGGGAGCACGGTGTGCACCGCCTGGTCCGGGTGTCCCCCTTTGATGCCAATGCCCGGCGTCAGACCTCCTTTGCCTCAGTGGAGGTCATGCCCGATCTGCCTGAGGATGTGGAGGTCGAGATCCGGCCTGAGGATATTGAGATGCAGGTGTACCGGGCCAGCGGCGCCGGCGGCCAGCACGTCAACAAGACCTCCTCTGCCGTGCGCTTGATCCACAAGCCCACCGGCGTCGTAGTGGCCTCCCAGCAGGAGCGCTCGCAGTTCCAGAACAAAGATAACTGTATGAAAATGCTCCGTGCCAAGCTGGTGGAGCTGCAGATGCAGGAAAAGGCGGAGAAGATTTCCGACCTGAAGGGTGTGCAGCTGAAAATCGAGTGGGGCAGCCAGATCCGCTCCTATGTGTTCATGCCCTACCAGTTGGTGAAGGACAACCGCACCGCCTATGAAACCAGCAACATCAATTCCGTCATGGACGGCGATCTGGACGGCTTTATTAACGCCTATTTGACCGCCGAGGCCACCGGAAATTGGGCTACCAAATAATGTGGAAAAAGGATATTCGTCCGCCTGGGCGAATATCCTTTTTTTGGTTGACAGGCCCTGGGACAAAACGGTATGATGGAAGAAGAAACAGAGATTGGGAGGGACGGCAATGAAAAAAGGCAAACTGGTTTGGTTGGTGTGTTTGGGACTGCTTTTGGCGGCACTTACTGCCTGTGCAAGCAAGGAAGCGGCCGCTTCCCAGTCGGGGTCCCAGTCGGAAGACATTCCGGTGATTGCCCCTGTACCGGAGCCGGTAGAAGAACCGGAGCCCGAGCCGGTCTATCCCTATACCAACCCCCTGACGGGGGAGGGGCTGATGGAGGACATCAGCGGGAAGCGGCCCATTGCCGTGATGTTTAATAATCTGGAAAAGGCTCTGCCCCAGCTGGGCGTAGGGCAGGCGGATGTGATTTACGAAATCGTGGCGGAAGGGGGCATTACCCGGATGATGGCCCTGTTCCAGGACATTCAGGGGGTAGGAGACCTGGGTTCCATCCGCTCGGCACGGGACTACTATGTGAATCTGGCCTATGGCCACGACGCCATCTATGTCCACGCGGGAGGAAGCCCCCAAGCCTATGAGGCCATCAAGGGCTGGGGGGTCAACGCCATCGACTTTGTCAACGGGCCATGTGGGGTGGACAGCTGGCGGGATCAGCAGCGCCGGGCCAGCGCCGGATATGAGCATTCCCTGCTCACCTCCAGCACGAACCTTGTAGAGCAGATGCCCTCGTGGTTCCGTCAGGAGCACAAGGAAGGCTATCAGGTGGGGTGGACCTTTGACCAGGAAACGCCCGCCGGGGGAGAGGCGGCCACAGCGCTGACCGTGCCCTTCTCCACCTATAAGACCGGGTACTTCACCTATGATGAGCAGAGCGGACAGTATAGCATTTCTCAACATATCAACGGAAAGAACCGGGATTATGTGGATGGAAACACCGGGGAAGCGGTGCTGGTATCCAATGTGTTGGTGCTCTACACGGATATCTCGGTGATTGCCGGGGACTCCGCCGGGCGGATGTCCGTACGGACTACGGGAACGGGAGATGGTCTCCTTCTTCGGGACGGACAGGTCTACCCCATTACCTGGCAGCGGGACAGTAAAAACGGCTGCTATGGCTTTGTTGGAGCAAGCGGAGGAGAGGTTTTTCTGAAGCCGGGGAACAGTTACATCAACGTAGTGAAATCCTCCGCCCAGGTGGAGTGGAACTGAGGAATTTTCCCAGAATTTAACCGAAATGAGACCCTGCGGCCTCTTGCAAAGAGGGGAGAAAGAATGGTACAATAGCTTCACCCGGCGGCCTCTGAGGACGAACCGGGTGGAGCTTGTGCCTTGCAGGAAACTGTGGGCATGCAACCCAAAATTGAGACGAAAGGAAGTGGGGGCCAAACATGGAAGGCCGAAGTTATAGCTGCGATGCAGATAGCCGCTGTCACAGACGACAGGCGGTGAAGCCGGGGCCTTGGCGGTATGGCTCCTGCATCACCGCCGGAATGGATCGTCCCAAAGTGTAACGCTTTGTGGATTCCCTGTCTGTGTGCGGCCACAGGGCCGGAGCGCGTTTGGAAAGCGGCCATATGCTGACCGTTTTCCAAAGGTTCTCCCATGCCCCGTGGCCTTTTGTCTTGCGCTTGGACGCAAATTTTGGGGAGGGGAATTTGCCATGCATGAAAATTACGATCTGGAGCTGCTCATGGAGCTGGTAGAGAAACGCCAGTTCCGCCGCCTGCGGGAGGAGCTGGCCCAGATGAATGAGGTGGACATCGCTGAGTTTTTGGACGAGCTGGAGGTGGAGCAGGAGATCCTGGTGTTCCGCCTGCTGCCCAAGGAGCTGGCCGCAGCGGTGTTTACCTATCTGGAGGATAGTGAGGACCAGGAGAAGCTGATCGGCGCTTTGAGTGATAAGGAGCTGCGGGAAGTTCTGGACGAACTCTATCTGGACGATACGGTGGACATCATTGAGGATATGCCCGCCAACGTGGTCTCCCGTATTCTGCGCAATACCGATGCATCTACCCGAAGCCAGATCAATCAGCTGCTTAATTATCCAAAAGATTCCGCTGGTTCCATTATGACCACGGAGTTTGTCTTCCTTCATCCGGATGCCACCGTGGAGCAGTCCTTTGCCCGGATTCGAAAGGTAGGCTTGGACAAAGAGACGGTATATACCTGTTACGTCACCAAAAACAGGATCCTGCTGGGCGTGGTGACGGTGAAGCGGATGCTTCTTTCCGCCTATGAGACCCGGATCGGCGACATTATGGAGACCAACGTCCTGTCTGTGAACACCCACGAGGACAAGGAGGACGTGGCTCAGATGTTCTCCCGGTACGACCTGTCCGCGCTGCCTGTGGTGGATGGGGAAAACCGCCTGGTGGGTATCATTACCTTCGACGACGCCATGGACGTTATCGAGGAGGAGACCACCGAGGACTTCGAAAAGATGGCCGCTATTCTCCCCTCGGACAAGCCCTATCTGAAAACCGGGGTGTTTGAGACCTGGCGTTCCCGTATCCCCTGGCTGATGATGCTCATGCTTTCGGCTACCTTTACAGGGATCATCATCACAAGCTTTGAGTCGGCCCTGGCCGCATGCGTAGTGCTTACATCCTTCATTCCCATGCTCTCTGGTACCGGCGGAAATTCCGGTTCCCAGTCCTCGGTGGCGGTGATCCGCGCCCTGTCTCTGGACGAGGTGGAGTTTTCCGACGTGATGTCCGTGGTGTGGAAGGAAGTTCGTGTGGCCATTTTGTGCGGCGTGTGCCTGGGTGCGGCCAATTTTGTGAAGATGATGGTGGTGGACTGGTGGCTGATGAATAACCCCGAGGTGACTGTGCCGGTGGCTTTGGTGGTGTGCCTGACCCTGATGCTGACGGTCATCTGCGCCAAGGTAGTAGGCTGTACGCTGCCCATGGCCGCGGAAAAAATCGGCATTGACCCCGCTGTAATGGCCGCTCCCTTTATTACCACGGTGGTGGACGCCCTGTCGCTGCTGATTTATTTCAGCATTGCTACCTGTGTGCTGGGCATTTGACCCAGTCTGGAACGGCGGAAGGAGAAAGAATCTATGACCGCACCATTGCCCATCTGGCGCGGGGCCATGGACTGACCCGCCATGAATCAGAGAAAATTGTCCCGGCAGAGCTATGCTCTGCCGGGACTTTTTTATGGAAAAAGTAGGAGAAATGCCCTTTGTGTGTCTTGCAATCCCACATTTCCTCCGGTATACTGGTTATACTGTTATTCAAACGGGAGGGGGCAAAACACATGATCCGGATCGCGGTGGCTGACGATGACAGAGACTGTACCAGGCAGCTTTGCCAATATATTGATGATTTTGCCCGAGAGAACGGCCAGAACTGTGATGTGACGGTCTATCACGATGGGGACGAGCTGGTGGAGCGCTACAAGGCCCAGTTTGATATTATCCTGCTGGACGTGGAGATGCCCTTCCTGAACGGAATGACTGCGGCAGAGATGATCCGCCGGCAGGACCCAGAGGTCATCATTATTTTTATCACCAATATGGCCCAGTATGCCATCCGGGGCTATGCGGTGGATGCCCTGGACTATGTATTAAAGCCGGTGAATTATTTCGCCTTTTCTCAGCGGCTGAGCCGGGCCGTTCAGCGGATTAACCGCCGGGAGGCCGCCTACCTGACCATCCCCGTAAAGGGCGGGGCCATGAAACTGGCCGTGCGGGACATTTATTATGTGGAGAGCCGGGGCCATCAGCTTATCTACCATACCCGGACGGGGGATCACGCCGCGGCGGGAGGTACCATCCAGCAAGCGGAAGAGGATCTGAAAAACCACGGATTTTTCCGCAGCAATAAGGGTTATCTGGTGAACCTGGAGCATGTGGACGGCGTGCGGGACGGGTGTGTGCTGATCCATGGGGAGCAGCTTATCATCAGCCGCACCCGGAAAAGTGCCTTTTTAGAGGCTTTGACCAATTATGTCAGCGGGGTGGGACGATGAACGTGGTGCCCAGCATCCCACGGGTGCTCACCGCACTGGCAGAGTGGGGAGCGTGTCTGGTCTATATCCTAAAATATGAAAAGCGCCTGAAGGGCTGGAGGCTGTGGAGTGTTCTGGGGCTGTTTCTGGTGATACAGAGTCTCTTCCTCTATGTGACCGGTTCCTGGCCGGTGGCCCTGTGGATTCCCTGCATGGCGGTGGCAGTGGGGATGATGTTTGGCTGCATTGCCCTGTGCTGTAACCTGTCCCTGGCAAGCGTGGGCTACTGCACGGTGCGGGCCTTCCTTCTGGCGGAGTTTGCCGCCTCTCTGGAGTGGCAGCTCTATGCCTACGGAGCGCTGCGGCTGGGAAAGGATAGCTTGGTTTACTCGGCGGTTTTTGCCATCGCAGTCTATGGAGCGGTATTTTTCCTGATGTACCGCCTGGAGAGCCGTGGGTCTATGCAGTACCCCACCCTGGCGGTAAGGCCCCAGGAGCTCTGGCCCGCCCTGGTCATGGGGATCACCTGCTTTGCCATGAGCAATCTGAGCTTTGTCTATGCCAATACCCCGTTCAGCGGCAGCTACATCAGCGATGTTTACAACATCCGCACCCTAGTGGATTTGTCCGGCGTGGTGATGCTCTATGCCTATCACATCCAGCGCGGTGAGCTGCGGGTCCAGCATGAGCTGGATGCGGTGAAGAATATCCTGCAAAATCAATATGTTCAGTACCGGCAGAGCCGGGAGAGCATTGATCTCATCAACCGGAAATATCACGATTTGAAGCACCAGATCGCCGTGCTTCGGGCTGAGCCCGACGCCCAGAAACGCTCCGATTTTCTGGATGGAATGGAACAGGAGATCCGCAACTATGAGGCCCAGAACAAAACGGGCAATTCCGTGCTGGACACGGTGCTTACCGGCAAGAGCCTCTACTGTGCCAAGCACAAAATTGAGCTGACCTGTGTGGCGGACGGGGCGCAGCTGGGTTTTATGGATGTCATGGACATCTGCACCGTGTTCGGCAATATGCTGGACAATGCCATTGAGTGTGAGCTGCGGATCCAAGAGAAGGAGAAGCGGCTGATCCATGTAGCGGTATATTCCCACAAGGATTTTCTCATCATCCGCTGTGAAAATTACTGTCCCGAGGAGGTGTCCTTCCGGGATGGCCTGCCCGTGACCACCAAACAGGATGCCGATTACCACGGCTATGGGGTGAAGAGCATCCGCTACACCGCCCAGAAATACGGCGGATCGGTGACCATGGAGGTCCGGGACAAATGGTTTGTGATGAATATTCTGATCCCCATTCCCAAAAACGAAACCTAACAATGTGCCGGAGCCCCGGAAGGGGACTCCGGCACATTTTTTTGGGCTGTTAGCTAAATGGACAAATATTATTCATATTTTTTGTGAGATGAGCACAACGAGAAAAACCGTTTGCGCCAAAAAACAGTCAATTTGTGCGCCTTATGAAAAAAGAGGGTAAATTTCTGTTATGATCGTTCCATCAAGAGACGCGACGTGTGAACTCTGCGCTCAAAATGGATTAGGAGGAAGATGAAATGTTAAGTATCAACATGGACGACGTCATCAAGGTACTGGACTCGGTCAAGTATCACTTGATCGCCTTGGCCGTCGTGCTCGTGCTGGGCATTGCGATCATGGTCGCCGTGCGCAAGCTGCCCCGGAGCAAGAAGTTCCTGGCACGGGGTGAGACCGCCATGGCCATGATCCTGGCTGTGGCCGTCATCGTCAATCTCATTTGCACGGGACCGATGTTCACCATGATCTCCCTGGCTACCGGCGGCGGTACCATCAGTGAGGAGACCTCTGCCGAGGCTTCCGCTCTGGTGGAGGACATCGCCGAGGAGGGTATCGTGCTGCTGGAGAACGACAACAGCGCCCTGCCCCTCCAGGCCAATACCAACCTGAACGTCTTCGGCTGGGCCTCCACCAACCCCGTGTACGGCGGTACCGGTTCCGGCTCCCTGAACGACGCCTACCACACCACCACCCTGCTGGAGGGCCTGGCCAACGCTGGCTTTACCACCAATGAAGAACTGAGCCAGTTCTACATCGACTACAAGGCTGACCGCCCCTCTGTGGGCATGAAAGCCCAGGATTGGACCCTGCCTGAGCCCAATGTGAACCTCTACACCGATGAGATGATCCAGAACGCCAAGGACTTTTCCGACACCGCTATGGTGGTCATCGGCCGTGTAGGCGGCGAGGGCGCCGACCTGCCCACTGATATGGCTTCTGTGGTGAACGGCACCTGGAACAGCGAGCAGTCCGTGGGCGGCGACTCCGCTTACTTCAACGGCACCTATGACGACAGCCTCAACGAGGGCAACGACTGGGACGAGGGCGACCACTTCCTGGAGCTCAGCAACCGTGAGGAGGAGCTGCTGGACCTGGTGTGCTCCAACTTTGACAAGGTGATCGTGCTCTACAACGGCGCCAACCCCTTTGAGCTGGGCTTTGTGGAGGACTATGAGCAGATCCAGTCTGTGATCTGGTGCGCCGGTACCGGCCAGGGCGGCTTCAACGGCCTGGGCAACATCCTCAACGGCACTGTCAGCCCCTCCGGCAAGCTCATCGACACCTTTGTTTACGACCTGACCCAGACTCCCACCTGGAACAACTTCGGCGCCTTCTACTATGACAACATGGACGAGTACCTGGCTGGCGGCAGCTTCAATGAGAACGCCACTCCCGCCTTCGTCAACTATGTGGAGGGCATCTATGTGGGCTACAAGTTCTATGAGACCGCCGCTGTGGAGGGCCTCATCGACTATGACGCCACCGTGCAGTACCCCTTTGGCTACGGCCTGAGCTACACCTCCTTCACCCAGGAGATGAGCATGCTCACCGAGGACCTGGAAAACGGTACCCTCTCCTTTGACGTGACCGTCACCAATACCGGCTCTGTGGCCGGCAAGGATGTGGTGGAGGTCTACTACAATCCTCCCTACACCAATGGCGGCATTGAGAAGGCCAGCGCCAACCTGGTTGCCTTCGACAAGACCGGGACCCTGGAGCCCGGTGCCTCCGAGACTCTGAGCTTTACCATCAAGCTGGAGGACATGGCCTCCTACGACACCTACGGCGAGGGCGCCTATGTGCTGGAGGGCGGTGTGTACACCATCTCCATCAACTCTGATTCCCACACCGTTCTGGACTCCGAGCAGTACATCGTGCCTGAGACTATCTCCTACAAGGACGGCCGCAGCAGCGACAAGACCCCTGCCACCAACCAGTTCGGCTTTGCCGAGGGCAACGCCACCTACCTCAGCCGGGCCAATGGCTTTGCCAACTACGCCGAGGCTACTGCCGCTCCCACCAACCTGTCTCTGGACGAGGAGAGCAAGGCTGCCTTTATCAACAACAACAACTACGACCCCACCCAGTACAATAACCCCGACGACGTGATGCCCACCACCGGCGCCAAGAACGGCCTGAAGCTGGTGGACCTGCGGGGTGTGGCCTATGACGATCCCAAGTGGGATGAGCTGCTGGATCAGCTGACCATCTCCGAGATGGATTCCCTCATCGCCTACGGCGGCTATCAGACTGCCCCCATCGCCAGCATTGACAAGGTTCAGACCTACGACTGCGACGGTCCTGCCTCCATCAACAACAACTTCACCGGCCAGGGCTCTGTGGGCTTCCCCGCCGGCGTGATGATCGCCGCCACCTGGAGCCCCGATCTGGCCAAAGAGTTCGGCCGCAGCATCGGTAAGATGGCCGACGAGATGGATACCTCCGGCTGGTACGCTCCCGCTATGAACATCCACCGCTCCGCTTTTGCAGGACGTAACTTCGAGTACTACTCCGAGGACAGCCTCCTGTCCGGCAAGATCGCCGCCCAGGCCATCCAGGGCGCGGAGGAGTTCGGCGTGTACGCCTACATCAAGCACTACGCCCTCAACGACCAGGAGGGCAACCGCAACAGCATGCTGTGCACCTGGTCCAACGAGCAGGCCATCCGCGAGGTCTACCTCAAGCCCTTTGAGATCTCCGTCAAGGAGGGCGGTGCCGACGCCGTCATGTCCTCCTTTAACTACATCGGTACCCAGTGGACCGGCGCCAACAACGAGCTGTGCAACGTGGTCCTCCGGGACGAGTGGGGCTTTGTGGGTATGGTGCTCACCGACTACTTCGGCGTGTACGGCTACATGGATGCCGACCAGGCCATCCGGGGCGGCACCGACTTCTGTCTGGTGAACTATGATACCGAGACCAACCACGTCACCGACACCGAGAGCGCTACCTCTGTGCTGGCCATGCGCCAGGCTTCCAAGAACATCCTGTACACCGTGGTCAACTCCCGCGCCTACACCGAGGAGAACCTGAACCCCGGTATGCAGACCTGGCAGAAGATGCTCATCGGCGCTGATGTGGTCATCGGCCTGGCCGTTGTGGCCGGCGCCGTGGCCATTGTGAAAAAGGCAAAGAAGATCGAGGACTAAGCGGTCCTCAAGCCGGAATTAAACCGCGGGCGGGCCATTCCTATGGAGTGGCCCGCCCCTGACCAAACGAGGAGCTGGACCTATGAAGCACGAAGACATCTTAAACAAGCTGACCCTGAAGCAGAAGGTCGCTCTTCTGTCCGGCCGGGACATTTGGAGCACCTATGAATTTTCACAGGCGGGCGTGCCCTCCATGGTGCTCTCCGATGGCCCCCACGGGGTGCGCCGTCAAGCAGGCGCGGGGGACCACCTGGGACTGAACCCCAGCCTGCCCGCCACCTGTTTTCCCACCGCCGCGGGCCTTGCCAACAGTTGGGACCCCGATTTGGCCCAGGAGATGGGGGCAGCCATCGGGGAAGAGGCTGCTTGCCAGGGGGTTGGTACCCTTCTGGGACCTGGACTCAATATCAAGCGCAGCCCTCTGGGGGGCCGGAACTTTGAGTATTTTTCCGAGGACCCCTACCTGGCGGGAAAAATGGCCGCGGGCCTCATCCGTGGCATCCAGCAAAACGGTATCTCCGCCTGCCCCAAGCACTTTGCCGCCAACTCCCAGGAGCTGCTGCGCATGTCCAGCGACAGTGTGGTGGATGAGCGGACCCTGCGGGAAATCTACCTCACCGGCTTTGAGATCGCCGTGAAGGAGGGCCATCCCCGGTCCATCATGTCCTCCTATAACCGCCTGAACGGTACCTATGCCAATGACAGCCACTGGCTGCTCACCCAGGTTTTGCGGGAGGAGTGGGGCTTTGATGGCTTTGTGGTCACCGACTGGGGCGGCTCCAACGACCATGTGGAGGGCGTGAAGGCGGGCAGCAACCTGGAGATGCCCGGCACCATCGGCGACAGCGACAAGGAGATTTTTGCCGCCCTGAAGGATGGGCGCATCACCGAGGAAATCATTGATCAGCGGGTGGATGAGCTGCTGGATGTGGTCCTGTGGACCCACCCCGCCACCTCCAAAGAGAACGCCTCCTTTGACCAGCAGGCCCACCACGACCTGGCACGGTCTGTGGCGGCCCAGACGGCGGTGCTGCTGAAAAATGAGGACAACATTCTCCCGCTGGCCCAGGGAACCCATGTGGCCGTCATCGGTGATATGGCCCTGGAGCCCCGGTACCAGGGGGCTGGCTCCTCCATGGTCAACTGCACAAGACTGGATAAGCCCGTGGACGCGCTGCGGGAGAGCGGTCTGGAGCTCATGGGACAGGTCCAGGGCTACCGCCGGGACGGGAAGAGAGACCCGGAGCTGCTGAACGCCGCTGTGGGGCTGGCGCAGAATGCCCAGGTGGTGCTGTTCTATATGGGTCTGCCTGAAATTTCCGAGAGCGAAGGCATGGACCGGGAGCATATGCGCCTGCCGGCAAACCAGGAGGAGGTTCTCACCGCTGTGGCCTCCGTCAACCCCAATGTGGTGGTAGTGTTGGCGGGAGGAAGCCCGGTGGAGATCCCCTGGCTGGAGAAGTGCAAGGCGCTGCTCCACGGTTATCTGCCCGGACAGGCGGGGGCGGGGGCCATGGCCGATGTGCTCACCGGCAAGGTCAATCCCTCCGGCCATCTGGCAGAGAGCTATCCCATGGTCTATACCGATACCCCCAACCACAACTATTTCCCCGGCCGTCAGCGCACAGCGGAGTACCGGGAGGGCCCCTTTGTGGGCTACCGCTACTATCAGACGGTGGGCAAAAAGGTGCGTTTCCCCTTCGGCTTTGGCCTAAGCTACACCACCTTTGCCTATTCCGATTTGAAGGTGGGGGAAAAGGAGGTCTCCTTTACCCTGACCAACACCGGTGACCGGGCCGGCGCTGAAGTGGCCCAGGTCTATGTGACCATGAAGGACAGCGCCCTGTTCCGCCCGGCTCTGGAGCTGAAGGGCTTTGCCAAGGTCAAGCTGAACCCCGGAGAGATCAAGACCGTGACCATTCCCCTGGATGACAAGGCCTTCCGCTATTTCAATGTAAAGACCCAGCGCTGGGAGGTGGAGGGCGGCACTTACACCATTTCCGTAGGCCCCAACGCCGAAAAGCTGTCCCTGAAGGCGCAGCTGGAGGTGGCGGGCACCGGAGCAGAGATCCCCTATCAGAAGGAGAAACTGGCCAGCTACTATATGGGCCAGGTGGAGAATGTCCCCGATAGCCAGTTCCAGACCCTTTTGGGCCGTCCCATTCCCCGCCGTGATTGGGATACCAAGGCGGCACTGACTATGAACGATTCCCTGTCTCAGCTCTTCTATGCCAAAAACCCTGTGGCCCGCACCGCCGGGAAGATTTTGGCCCGGAAGAAGCAGAAAAGTGAGGAGAAGGGGAGCCCCGACCTGAATATCCTGTTTATTCAAAATATGCCCTTCCGGGCGTTGGCCAAGATGACCGGCGGAATGGTGACCATGGAAATGGCTGCATCCATCCTGGACATCTGCAACGGCCATTTCTTCCGGGGCGCGGGCAAGACCATCGGCGGTTTCTTTGCCAACCGGAAGGCCGTCAAGGAGAGGAGCAAGCAGCTGTGAATTTTTGGAATCGTTTTGCGGCCGACCACCCCGCCGCGGCCAAGTGGATCCGGGAGGGCGGATTGTTTGTCATTGTCAGCAACGTGATCACCGTCTTTAAGTACATTCTGCTGACCTTCCTGCCTGCCGCTTTTGCGGGGCTTCCTATGGTGGATTTCGGCTGGCCCGGTATTCCCGTGACCTTGTTCGGCGAGACCTTCCAGTGGAACATCCTGGGCTATGATGTGGACCACGGGGGCCTGCCCTACTTCTGCGCCTACATGGTGGCTATGGTAGTGGGCGAGTGCATTAACTTCCCCCTCCAGCGCAACCTGGTCTTCCGCAGCAAAGGAAACCTGGCCTATCAGATCATGTGGTATGTGATCGCCTTCTGCATCATCACCTGCATCGTCAATTCCATCAACTGCATCTGGATGGCGGTGGCCGGGCTGTTTGTCCCCGCCTTCATCTACAACATCGGTACCGTCGTCCTCAACGGAGGCATCTCCATGGTGATCTTCTTCTTTGTGAACAAGGTCATCTTCCCCGAGGGCGAGGCCAACAAACCGTAAAAGAAAAAGTCCGGAATCCACAGGATTCCGGACTTTTTTGCTTATTGGGGGAGAATCATGTCAAGACCCTTCTGGAGGTTTTCCGCGCTGAGGGCACTTTGGGCCCAGGCCACGCCGTAGCCCTCCGCGTCGATGAAATAGGTGGTGGGCAGGGCATAGGCTCCGTAGGTGAGGGCGGCGTCATAGTCCGTGTCGTAGAAAACCGGGAACTCATATCCCTGCTCCTCGATAAAGGCGGAGGCCGACTCCACGGTCTCACGGCTTCCATCGGTCATGTTGACCATGAGGAAGTTGACCTCTTCTCCGTAATCCAGATAAGCCTGGTTGAAGTCGGGCATCTCACTTTTGCAGGGAGAGCACCAGCTGGCCCAGAAGTTGAGGACGATGGGCTTGCCCACAAAGTCGGAGAGGTGGACCTCGTTGCCCTCCTTGTCATAAACCGTAAAGTCTGGAGCAAGGGTCAACTCCGGTTCTCCCTCCTCCTGGCTGCTCTGGGTGCCGGCGCTGGAGGATTCGCTTTGCGAACCCGTGCTGCCGGATGGGCTTTGGGAGCGGTCGGCATCGCTTTGACTGGTGGAGCTGGAGGAAGTGTCTGTGCCGCTCTGAGCAGAAGAACCGGCAATGGCCAGGTTGTCTCCGGCCTGGCCGGGGGACAGGCGCTGGTAGAGCGCATAGGCCCCGCCCAACAGCAGGACGAATACCAGGGCCAGAACAAAAAAGGTTTTATTTCCTTTCATAGTGCCTCCTTAACTGAGCAGGGCGATGAGCCGCCCCAGCGTTCCGGTAGCCATGAGGATGCCCACCAGGACCAGGGCGCCGCCGCTGATGCGGTTGATGATTTGGTAGTGGGACTTGATCCAGTTGAACGTGGATTTCAATTTGTCAATGAGTACTGCGCTAAGCAGGAAGGGGATCCCAAGCCCCAGCGAATAGCACAGCAGCATGAGCACGCCGCTGAGTACATGGCCCTGCTGGGAAGCCAGGGCCAGGGCGGAACCCAAAAAGGCGCCCACACAGGGCGTCCAGCCCAGAGAAAAGATGACCCCAAAGGTCATGGCGGAGAAAAAGCCCAGGCTGCGGGTGTTCATGGCCCGGCTGCTGCCATGGAAGAGGTTGAGCTTGATAAGCCCCAAAAAGTTCAGCCCGAAGAAGATGACCACAAGACCGGAAATCAGGTTGACGGCGGTCTGGTGGGCTTTTAGGAAGTGCCCTACCGTCCCGGCCAGGGCCCCCATGGCTACAAAGACCAGAGTGAAGCCCAGCACGAAGCCCAGGGCCGTCTTTAGCGTCTTGCTGGTGGAGCGCTCTCCGCCTCCGGCAAAGTAGGAGACGTAGATGGGCAGCATGGGCAACAGACAGGGGGAGATGAAGGTGATGATCCCCTCCAGAAATACAATGAGATATTGCATAGATTAGCCCCTCCTTCTCAAGCGGGAGAATTTGGACGGCGGTGAATGTTTGACAAAAAGGTTCATAGTCGCTTCCTTTCCTGGAACAGATATGGCTGTGATTGTTTTTAGTATACCCGAGCTGTCAAGCCCTTTCTGTGATGACATCACCTTCAGAAAAAAGATCCGGGCCCCTGAAGTACAGGGGACCCGGATCTTTGGAAAGGGTTAGTTCAATACAATGGCACGGATGGCTTCGATGAGATCCACCACGTCGCTGCGGGGGACCAGGGACACGCTCTGCCCATCTACCTGGGCCAGACAGAAGCTTCCGTCGTAGCGGTAGAGAGCCACTTCCATAGAGGGAAGCTCCTCCCGGTCCAGATAGACCGTGAAGCGGATCTCTTCCTGGCCGGTGGGCTGTTCCTGGGTAAAGGAGTCGGCGCTGAGGGCCTCCATGGCGGAGAGCACATCGTCAAACTCCACTTCCTCTTCGCCCAGCAGATAGGTGGCATCGTCCCCATCCCCCTGGACGGTAATGGTATAATCGGCTCCGTCCAGAGAGATGTCCAGGCTGGTCATTTTCTCAAGATCGACGGGGAGAACCTCCAGATGGCGCAGGTCGTCATAGGAGGCGGCCATGAGAGAGGTATATTCGTCCCCGGTGATCTGATAGAGAATCTTGGAGTCGCCCACCCGAACGTAGGCGGTAATTTCCTCTTCTTCGCTGTCCTCGTCGGTCTGGGCGTCATCGCTCTGGTCGGCCTCGGCTTTGGCCGCTTCCGCGGCCTGGCGCTCCTCGGGGTCCCGGCTGACGCTGAGCTGGAAGGTGGAGGCGGTTTCGTTGCCGTCCTCGTCCTCTTCCGTATAGTCCACCGAAATGACCAGCTCAGGATCATCCAGTCCCAGCTGGGCAAGCATCTCATCCTCTGCGGTGTAGGTCACATAGTTGGTGAGATCCAGATAGCGGATGAGATTGAGATAGTCCTCTACCCGGCTGGTATCCAGGGGGAGAACCTCCCCATCCTGCTGGGTGTAATAGCGGTCCTCCTCGCAGTAGGCGTTGGGACTGTCCTCCTCATAGGTGACGGTGTAGGTTTCGGTACCGGAGAAGCGGATCTCCTGTACATCGGTCAGGGAGGGCACGTCATCCTGGTCGATGAGGTCCCGCAGCTCCAGATCAAAATAATCCAGGGGGTCTGTCTGGACCAGATAGACGTTCCCATCTCCAATAGAGATATACCGCTGGGAATCCATAGTGCTGAAATCACCCAGAGTAATGGCGTAGGTCTGTTCATCGGACAAGGTCAGGTTGATGGTGCACACGGGGTCATCCAGGCCATACATGCCCAGGTCCTCCGCGTTCTCGATAATAAAGGAGACACCGAATTGTTCAAAGAGGGACAGAAGACTGCCGATTTTCTCCTGGTCCACGGGGAAGGCTGCGTCCTCGTCATAGGTCCAGGTCTCCTCCTCCCGGTGGAAAGCCAGCGTCTGGCCATCGTATTCCCAGGAGAGCGTCTGCACACTGTCCGGAGACAGTTCCAAAATGATCTCATCGCTGTTGCGGATATCTTCCTTATAGGTTTCATACTGGCTCACAGCAAAAGTAATGACGCAGGCCACTGCTAAAATTCCCATGAGCACATAGAGACGCTTAAACCGTTTCATGCTGCATCCTCCTTCTCCTCAGCACCACATAGATGCCGATCCCCAGGTACAACAAGGGGAATACGCCGATCATGGTCACCTTCAAAAGGGAGGAGGTGGACTCACTGATGGTGAGGTAATTGTAGTTCAGGGATTTGCTTCGAATGGCCATAGCCTCGCTCTCTCCCACCAGGGAGGACAGGGCGTTGGTGGTCAGATTCACATTGGCGCCGGAGGAGTAGGCGTTGTACATATCATCCAGGAAGGCCGAGGAGGAGAACCAGATGATCTCCCCGCCGCTGGTGCACTCCACAGATACACCCACGGCAAAGGGACCGTCAATATCGCCGTCCTCTTTCTCATAGGTGGACATATCATAGCCGGAGAGCTTGCTGAAGGAGCTTTCCGAAGTGGTGAGCAGCTCGGTCACCGTGGCGCCGGAGGCGGTGCCATCCACAGTCATACCCTGAGCCAGGGGGAGGATGGGGTAGCGGTCTGGGGCCGCACCATGAATGACGAGCGTATTGCCAAGACGCTGGGGGAGGAGGCCCTCCATGATCCCAAGCTGAGATTTTACTCTGTGGATATCAACCAGAAGGCTACGTTGGAGGCTGCTCTGGATGATATGGAGGCGGCCTGGAATGACGCCCCCGACGTACTGGTGAACAATGCCGGTATTGACACCCAGCCCTCTGCGCCTCCCGAGGTGTCCGGCCCCTTTGAGACCTTCCCCGAGGAAGTGTTCCGCGAGGTGGTGGACGTAAACCTGGTTGGCACCTTCCTGGCTTGCCAGGCGGTTGGCGCCCGGATGGTCAAGGCCGGCAAGGGCGGCTCCATCATCAATGTGGGTTCCATCTACGGTATGCTCTCCCCCATTCAGGACATCTACGCCTACAAGAAGGAATTGACCGGCGTGCCCTTTATCAAGCCCGTGGCCTATTCCGCCGCAAAGTCCGGCGTTTATAACCTGACCCGTTACCTGGCTACCTATTGGGGCAAGTCCGGCATCCGGGTAAACACCCTGACCCCCGCCGGTGTGCGGCGGGATACCCAGGACGCCACCTTCCAGGCCAACTTCTGTGCCAGAATGCCCATGGGCAGAATGTCTCAGGAGAATGAGTACAACGGTGCTCTGATTTTCCTGGCCTCCCAGGCTTCTTCCTTTATGACCGGTTCGAATCTGGTGATTGATGGGGGCTGGACCGCATGGTAAATGTAAAACCGGAGCAGTTCCGGCGCATTTGGTCGGCACTCATTACTCCTACGCGGGAGGACGAGAGTGTCAACTATGAGGCGCTGGAGGAGATCGTAGAGCGCCAGATCCAAGACGGCGCTGAGGGATTTTATTGCTGCGGTTCCTCCGGTGAAGGACTGCTGCTCACCCTGGAGGAGCGGAAAAAGGTGCTGGAGCACACCCTGAAGGCGGCCGATGGCCGTGTTCCGGTAATCTCCCATGTGGGTACCATCCGTACTGCCGATGTGATTGACTTGGCCCAGCACGCGATGTCCGCCGGGGCCCTGGCCGTGTCCATGATCCCGCCTTATTACTATAAGTTTTCCATGGATGAGATCATGGGCTACTATGAGGATGTCATCCGGGCGATCCCCAATGTGCCTGCCATTGTATACAACATCCCCCAGTTTACCGGGGTAGAGTTCTCCAAGGACAATGCCGGGCGGCTGCTGGCAAACGAGAACATTGTGGGCATTAAGCACACCTCTACCAACCTGTACAGCCTGGAGCGGATGGGCCAGGCCTTCCCAGGCAAGGCTCTGATCAATGGCTTTGATGAGCAGCTGCTGGGAGCCCTGTCCATGGGGTCCTGTGCCACCATCGGCACCACGGTCAACCTGTTTGCCCCCTTGTTCCACAAGGTGCGTGAGGCTTTTGACCAGGGGGATATGGCCCTTGCCTATCGGTGGCAGCACGCCATCAACCTGCGGGTAGAGGCCACGGTAAAGGTTGGAATCTTCAATGCCATGAAGTACGGCTGGACCGTGCGGGGCGTGGACTGTGGATTCTGCCGCGCTCCCTTCCGTCCCCTGGATGAAACGGCGAAAAAGGCTGTGGAAGAGCTGCTGAAAATGCCGCTGGAGGCAGTTTAACACCTTGTGCACCAAATCCCATGGAATGGGATAAAAGACCCTAAAAAGCAATTTGCACCCCACGGATTCGTTTGTATTGATACAGACAAATCCGTGGGGTGCTTCATTATACCAATGGAGACACGAAAGGGATATCCATATTTTAAATGGTTATAAATGATCCAAAGCGGCACCCGGCCCAAAAGGCGGGGGGCTGCATTTGCCCATAAAATGCAAAAAATAGGTGATGGCCAACAGGTCAGCGCAGCCGCCGGGGGAGAGATTGCGTTTGATCAGTGCCTGGTCCAAGTCTTCCGCCTCCCAGCGGGATACGGTTCTGCCCTGTGTCAAAGCTTTGGCCTTCTCCATCGCCCATTGCTGGCCCTCCCGACCGCCGCGGGCAATCAAATTGGTGTCCACTACCTGGGCCATGAGGGCCAGCAATACCTGTACCCCCGCCTGTTCCAAAGAGGCGCCCTGTGCGAGGTGTGCCCGGAGAATGGGCAGGCCGATCTGGGCTACGGCGGGCAGGCCGCGGGCCAGTTCCCCCCGAATGCCTTCCAGACCCTGCTCCAAATAGAGACGCTGGCCGGCTGTGAGAGGTTTACCGGAGTGGATGGCGGTAAAATCGGCCGCTACCGCCTGGGTGCTCATCGCTCCGCACACAGCCAGGATAGTCTCCGGGTTCTGAGAGAAGCCCTCTGCCGTCCACAGCCGTCCGGCGGCGGCACACACGGTTCCAAGGGTGAACACCGCCCCCTTGTGAGTATTGACTCCATGGGTGGCCCGAAACATGGCGCGTTCTCCGGCCACGCCGGCCTGCCGCAGACGGCGAAAGGTCTCCTGCGGCGGAAGCGATCTCGTCTCCTGACCCAGCCGCACTGCCTCTTCAAAGTAGGGCAGCAGGGCGGCAGTGCTGTCCAAAAAGGTAAACATGTCCATATCCCGGTGGCTGCCGTTGTTGGCGCGGTCCACCAGGCCGGGCTTTGGAGTGGTGCACACCTCATAAAGCAGTGCTTTGGCCGCCAGGCTGCCCAGAGCCATCTGGTCTTTTTTTGAAAAATATTCCTCTATAATGGCCTGGGTGGCTGACTGGAGCTCTTTTACCGTGTGGAGGCGGCGGGAAGCGCACCCCTTGCCCGCCTTGCCGCACACCAGACACTTCCGGGGCGGCTGCCCCAACTGGGTACGGTCCCACTTGCCGTTCACCGGGTCCAGGACATCCAGATCAAGAAGTCGGCCCAGAGCGTCCCGGTCCTCCAGCTCCACACACAGTTCCTTCACGGTCCGCCCGTCTCCCTGTACGACCCACAGCGCCTCGCAGCCGGTGGGCTCGTCCACTTCTTCACGATGCATGATGTCAAGCCGACCGGCCAGCAAAGCACACGCCAGCCGCTCCAGCCCCTCCCGGAAGGTCCGGCGGAGGACGGGGGAATTTTTCACCGGTCCGGCGATGTTCAGGCAAAAGGAGATAACGGGAAGCTGATATTCCTCCAACAGCTGCTGCTGGCGCATGGCACGGGCCTCCCGTGCGCGGAGCATCTCCATGAGGGATATGGCGTGATCCATAGGGACCCTCCTTTAGTAGTGGATGACCTCCGCACTGCTGCGGATGGCATCAATGACGGGCTGGGCTTGAGAGGAGTGAAAAAAGTCCCAGGTAGTCTGAGGCAGCTGGTCCCGCAGGGTCTCCAGGCGTCCATCGTGGATGGCTTGACGGACTGCGCTGGAACTGATGGGCTGCCCGCCTGCCTGGAGGCGGGGGAGCTCCACATACTGTATCCCAGCTTTGGGAAGTTCCTGGGCCATGATTTGGTTATAAAGTCCGGTGACCAGGCTTCGGGGTTCCTCCCCCACATAACGGACTTGGATCCCCAGAGCCTGGGCTATGGGACCAAAGAGGGCCAGGTCCAGCTTGGCATGGCCGGTAATGACTGCCTGTTCATCCTTTAAAAAGTAGCTGGGGAAGGTAGCGGAGCTGATCATGTAGGGCCCGCTGGGATGGCAGATCACGTTGGACAGGTGGGCCACCCCCTCCTGGACCAGCTTCCAGCGTACTGGAAAGGGCACCAGGCTTTGCTCTTCACTGAGAACAAAAAGGTGTACCGTGTCGCATTCATCCGCTGCCCGCTCCACAAGACTCAAATGGCCCAGAGTGAAGGGGTTGGCATTCATAACGATGGCCCCCGACTTACCGGGGCGGCGGTCCCGTTCCAGCTTTTGGCAGAAGGAGGAGAAACCGCCCCGGCGGTTTTCCAGAAAGGAGAGGGTATCCTCCACCCGCGCGATCTCATAAAAGCCCAGGTCCTGAAAGAATTTGGCGCTGCGGCACTTGGTATAGACAAATTGGTGGAAGATGCCCCGCTCCGTCTGCCGCTCCATCAGGTGGGAGACCACCTGGTTCAAAAGACCCTCTCCCCGGTGGCGGTGGTCCACCGCAAAACAGCGCAGGGTGCACCCAAAGGTGCTCCCGGTGGCCACCAGCTGGTAGTCCTCGTCAAACAGGCCGCAGGTGTAGTCCAGATTGCCGTCCAGGGTGATCCCTTCCCCCTCCAGCAGGGCGCGGAGTTTTGTGTGGCCGCGCTTGTCGTCAGGGCGGATCTCACTGAGGGTATAGGCCATGAGGACTCCTCCTTTTTAAAAATACGGGGACGGAACACAGCCCCTGTGTGGGTCATTTATTTGGTTTCTTCCGCTTTGTTGGGGTCATAGGGCTTAATTTTGCGTACCACATCCAGAATGGTGCCATCCCGTGCCTCCAGCACAGCCACTACCTGGTCCTCCCATTCCAGATCGTCGGGGCGGCCCACCAGAGAGTAGGCCTTGTCCTTCAGTTCTTCGATCGTCACGTGGGGGATGCCCGCCCGGTCCAGACACTGGATGAGGTCGGGACGCAGGGGGTTGACGGCGATGCCGTAATCGGTGACCAGCACGTCCACACAGTCGCCTGGTGTGGTGACGGTGACCACGTGCTCACAGACGGTAGCCATACGGCCCCGGACCAGGGGGGTGACGATGATGCAGCACTTACTGCCCGCGGCGGTGTCGGGATGTCCGCCGGGCGCTCCCCGGAGTACACCGTCCGAGCCGGTAAGTACGTTGACGTTAAAGCCGGTGTCGATCTCCAGCGCGGCCAGCACCACAAAGTCCAGACTGTTGACAAAGGCGCCCTTGTTGGCGGGATTGGCGTACTGGGAGGCGCTCATTTCAAAGTGGTTGGGGGTCTGATTGATGGAGTTCACCGCGTCCAGGTCGAAATCCTGTACGTCAATGACCTTTCCCACCTTGCCCTTTTTCAGCAGCTCCACCATGGGACCGCAGATGCCGCCGATGGCCCAGCCCATCTTGATGTTTTGCTCATCCATGTACTGTTCCAGGAACAGGTTGGCCGCCAGAGAGGGACCGCCTACCCCGGTCTGGAAGGAGAAACCTTCCTTAAAATAGGGGGTGGAGGCAATGACCTTAGCCACATTTTCCGCCATCATGAGATCACGGGGGTTCTGGGAGATGCGGGCGGCGGCAGAGGCGATCTTCTTGGGATTTCCGATGGAGTCCACCACCACTACAGCATCCACATCAATGGCTTCCACGCTGGCAGGCATGTTGGGGAAGGGCACCAGACAGTCGGTGACCACTACCACGTGGTCGGCATATTTGGCATCGGACATGGCGTAGCCCATGGAACCGCAGTTGCTCTTGCCGCCGATGCCCCGGCAGTTGCCCATGGGGTCGCTGGTGGGGGCGGCGATGAAAGCAATGTCGATGTGAACATCCCCGGCCTCAATGGCACGGGGACGGCCGCCGTGGCTGCGGATGATGGCGGGGGTTTTCAGCTTACCGGCGGAGACTACCTCGCCCATGCGGCCACGGATACCGGAGGTCTGGATGCCGATGACCTTGCCCTGTTCGATGTAATCGGCAATGGGGTCGTGGGCGGAGCCCAGGCTGGTGGCGGCGATGGTCAGGTCCTTAAGACCCAGTTCCTCGATGGCGGCGGCCATCACCTGGTTGACCACATAGTCGCCGTCCCGCAGGTGGTGATGGAAAGAGAAGGTCATGCCGTCCTTGGCACCGCACTGCTTGAGGGCCTGCACCAGGGAGCCTACCACCTTGGTGTCTACCGGCTTCTCCCAGCGGCGGGTGCGGGGTGAGGCCTTCTGGATATACTTGCCGTCCATATAGTTCTTGCCCTGATACACCTCACGTCCATGGGTGAGCAGAGCGTCGGGAATATCCCGTCCTACTTTGTTAATCATACTAGATCCCCCTCATACCGTCCACAGGCCCGTGCCAGGCGCAGGGTGCGCTCGGCGCCGGGGATAAAGGCGATGTCGATCATCTTGCCATCCACGGTAAATACGCCCACACCGGCAGCGGACTGCTCCCGATAGGCCCGGAGGATCTTCTCGGCCTGGATGATCTCCTTCTCGGTGGGGGCAAAGACCTGGTGGACAAAGCGGATCTGCTTGGGATTGATGAGGCTTTTGCCGTCAAAGCCCATGGCCTTGTTCTGCAGGACTTCGGCCTCAAAGCCCGCCTGGTCGTCCAGGTTGGTAAACACGGTGTCAAAGCACTGGATTCCCGCTGCACGGGCGGCCAGCAGCATCTGTCCCCGTGCGAAGAGCATATCCACGCCGTCGGGCTGAGGGGTGGTCTGCATGCACTTTCGAAAGTCGCCCCCGGAAATGGCCACGCCGAACATGCGCTCGGACGCAGAGCAGATCTCATAGGCGCTGAGGATGCCCTTGGGGCTCTCCAGGGCGGCCATGAGCAGGGTGCGCCCCTTCTCCACGCCAAACTCCTCCTCGGCGGCTTCTACTGCGGCTTCCACCGTCTTTACGTCCTGGGCGCTTTCGCACTTGGCAATGCGGATGCCGTCGGCTCCGCCGGCTACGCACACCCGGATGTCCTCCTGCCAGTGGGGCGTGTCCAATCCGTTGATGCGCACGATGACCTCTGTGTCCCCATAGTCAATGGTTTTCAGGGCGTGGTACAGGGAGAAGCGGGCGGCATCCTTCTGGTTCTCTGCCACCGCGTCCTCCAGATCCAGCATAATGGAGTCGCAGCCGTAAATATAGGCATCCTTAATGAGCCCCGGCTTCTGGGCGTTCATAAACATCATAGTTCGGCGCAGGCGGAAGCGCTCCGGTCTGGGACGAGGGATCATCGCACTGCACCTCCCCAGGGAATGTTGGCCTGAGATTGGCCGCAGCTGCGGAACACCGCGCACTCCACCCGCGCTTTCAGCGTGCAGTCCAGAGCACCTTTGTCCACCACGGTGACCTGGGCATTCGTTACTTCCAGGCGCTTTAATGTCTCCAGTACAGTGGCCTTGATCTGACGGCCGTACTGGTTCATCACGCTGCTGGAGAGGGTCAGCTGTATGCCGTCACTTCCGGGCTCCACGGTGACCTGCGCATCGCTGGATTCCAGAGTGCCAGCCATGGCCGGTTTCAAAATTTCCACATCCGTTCCTCCTTTTGTGGTCCGGTCAACCGGTTTGTTGATGGGGATTACGTTATTTATAACGTAACATGCCTAACATCATAATTCAAATACAATTATTTCTATATAAATTATAATGTAAATACTATGTTTAAATTGATTCCGGTTTCGGTATGTGTTAAAGTAAAGCAAAGGAGGCGATGGAATGAACCTCAAACAGGCTTTGTACATCAAGACCATTGCAGAGGAGGGGGGGATCACCGCCGCGGCAAAGAGATTGTATATCAGCCAGCCCTCGCTCAGTCAGATGCTGCATCAGATCGAAGAGGAAATTGGGCTGCCTCTGTTTGACAGAAGCACCTTTCCCGTACGCCCCACCTATGCGGGGGAGTGCTTTTTAAAGGCTGCCTGCCACATGCTGAGCATACAAGATCACTTGGAACAGGAGCTTCAGGAGATACGGCAGGAGGACCGGGGCAGAATTCGACTGGGCATTAGCATTCAGCGGTCGGTGCATCTTTTGCCCAAAATATTGCCGCAGTTTATCCAGCGCTATCCCCATGTGTCTTTGCTGCTGCAGGAGGCGGGCAGTGCGGATTTGGAGCAGCGGGTGTTAGAGGGGCAGGTGGACCTGGCACTTGCTTCCACAGAAGCGACATGCCCTGGATTGCATTACCGTCTGCTCCAACAGGAAACGGTAGGGATCTTAGCGGGCGCAGACAGTCCGCTGGCTATGTCTTTGGCTGCGGGCACCCCTATTTCGCTGGAAGAGGCACTGAGTACTCCGTTTGTATCGCTGAAACAGGGGCACAATGTGCGAGTGATTCAGGAAAAGCTGTTTCAGGCCCTGGGGCAGAAGCCGCAAATTTTGCTGGAAACAGACAGCCTGGAGGCGGCCCGGCAGCTTACGCTAAGCTGTGGATGCTGCATGCTCTGCACAAACAGCTATGTGGACCGGGGAGAACTGTTTTATCCGCTGAAGCATTATAAAAATGGCAGACATTTTTACGCCTGCTATGGGAAAGCGCGCGTGCTTCCGGGCTACATGGAATTCTTTTTGGAGCTGATTGAGCAGAAGCTGAATGCCGGGGAGTGACTGGCTGGATGACGCATGGAGCGAATGTTAAGAAATTCGTTCCTTTTGAACGTGAGCATGAGTTGAAAAAGAACGGTCCTGTGCTATAATAGCATTAAATTTTAGAATTTTATGGGCAGGAGGGGAACGGTGTGGAACCCTGTGCTTCTCAGCCATCCTGGTACCATCTGGACAATGCGGCGATGATGTATTCCGCCATCCAGCGGGGGAATTATTCCGCGCTCTATCGGTTTTCCGCCGTAATGACGGACCCTGTGGACCCACAATGTCTGCAGCGGGCCATAGATAAAACGTTGCCGCGCTTTCCGGGATTCCAGGTCAAAATACGCCGTGGATTTTTCTGGTATTACTTTGAACGGGATGACGGGCCAGGTCCTGTTTTGCAGCGGGATATCCGTAACCCATGCCAACCGGTGCGCTTCCAGAATCACGACAAGCTGATCCGCTTTTTCTACTACGAAAAACGGATCTCCATGGAGGTGTTTCATGCGCTGGCAGACGGCGGCGGGGCGCTGGTCCTGTTCAAAACGCTGCTGGCGGTGTATCTGCGGGAAATGGGCCACGCGGTTCCCAACACCCATGGGATCCTGGATGTCACACAGCCGCCCCAGCCGGAAGAGTGGGAGGACGCCTATGCCCGCTACGCGCACTCCCGCGTCCACCTGAGTATGAGCGAGCCAAAAGCCTATGCCTGTACCGGAACGCCGGAGCCCTTCTACACATTGAATGTGACCATGGGCTTTGTCTCTGTGAGGGAACTGCATGCTGCGGCGAAAGGACACGGGGCCTCGATTACGGAGTATTTAGCGGCTATCTTGCTCCAATCCATTCTGATCAGGCAGCGGCGGGAGGGACACAGGCGGGAACTGCCGGTTTCTTTGGCGGTCCCCATCAATCTTAGGCCCTATTTCCCCTCCACGACCCTTCGGAATTTTATTTTGACCGTCCGTCCCAGCATCAATCCAGAGCTGGGAGATTATACACTGGATGAGATCATTGCCCAGGTTCACCACCACATGCGCCTGCACATCACCCGGCAAGAGATGCAGGCGGTCATTACCAAAAACGTCTCCCTTCAGCACATCCTGCCTCTCCAGCTGGTGCCTTCACCGGTGAAGAATTTTGCCATGGATCTGGGCTACCGCATTGCTGGAAGCCGCCCCTATTCCACCACCTTTACCAATCCGGGCATTTTTCAGGTGCCGGAGGAAATGGAGCCCTTGATTCACCATATGGAGGTGGTGTTGGGACAGTCTTATACCCCGCGGGTCAACTGTGCCGCCATCAGCTTTGGTGACATTATGGAGATCACATTTGCGGGGACGGTCCGGGAAAGCGACGTGGAACGGGAATTTTTCCGGACACTGGTTCGGGAAGGACTGCATGTGAAAGTTACCTCCAACCGAAAGGAGTGTGTGCTGTGTCATACTGCGTCAACTGTGGAGTAGAGCTGGACCAGGACGCCGCTGCGTGTCCCCTGTGCCAGACCCCTGTCATCAACCCCGTCTGTCCGCCTGACCCTCAGGCGATCCCCAACTTTCCCCTGGAGCGCCAGGAGGTAGAACCGGTGGATCACCGGGAATTGGCGATCCTGCTCAGTGCTATGACAGTATGTACTGGGGTTTGCTGTGGACTGCTGAATTTCGTTTTGTGGCGGGGGGCGCCCTGGTCGCTGTTTGTGGTGGGAGCCTGCGCTGTGCTGTGGGTATGGCTGGTTCCGCCTCTTCTGCTGCGGCGTGCCCCCTCGGCAGTTCTGCTGCTGCTGGATTTGCTGGCTGTGGGCGGTCTGCTGGTGCTGATCGGGACGGTTTTACAGGGAAGTGTTTGGCTTTCTGGGATCGCCCTGCCGGTCTGGGCCGGGTTTTCCCTGATTTTGCTGACCATCTGGATGGCTGCCAAAAACCGTTCATTTCTCAGCCGGGCTATGCTGATTTTGGGCGGTCTTGCGCTCTTTCTGATCTGGCTGGAATTTATCATCGACCGTTTCCTGGGGACGTACCGCCCTATGTGGTCTCTGATTGCCGCAGCAGTGGCCGTCACCCTTATGCTGCCGCTGGCAGTGGTTCGTACCCGCCCCAATCTTCGCCGTCAAGTGCGCCGCCGGTTCCATTTCTGAACATAACAAAACGCAGGGCCTGTCTTCTGGCAGACCCTGCATTTTCTTTATTCCAACCGTCTTAAAAAATCCGCCATGGTGGTCATGGCCTCTCCCGCGCTTTTCAAGGGGAACATCTGGAATACATGCCACATGTCCGGCCAGCTTTGGAGCACACAGGGGACTCCTGCGGCGATCAGCGCATGTAGGAGCTGCTCGGAGTCAGAATAAAGGATCTCACGCTCACCTACCTGGATCAGGGTAGGGGGCAGGCCGGACAGGTCGGCAAACAGGGGAGACAGCTTGGGGTGGGTGTAGTCTGCATGCGGGGCGTATGCGCTGCGTACCGATTGAATGTAGCGGTTTGTCAGCATAGGGTCCAGTTCTTCCCGCTGGGTGTAGGAATCTCCACTGGCCGACATATCCGTCCAGGGAGAAAAGAGGACCAGCCGTCCGGGTTGGAACCGCCCCTGCTCTTTCAAAGCGAGCGTCAGCTCCAGCGCCAGGTTTCCTCCTGCGGAGTCCCCCGCCAAGATCACATCTTTTGCCCCCCAGCCCTGGTGCATGAGATATTCCCAGGCATCCAGAGCGTCTTCCAGGGCAGCGGGATAGGGAAATTCAGGGGCCAACCGGTATTGAAAGGCCAAAACCTCGCAGCCGGTCGCACTGGCCATCTTTGCGGCCAGAACCCTGGCGTAGCCCAGGTTTCCGCTGGTATATCCACCGCCGTGGCAGTAGAGGATGACCTTGCTCCGGTCATGGCCCCGCTCCGGGCGGACCCAGGCCATGGGCATATCGCCCAGGGAGAAGGGCTCCCAGCTAAAACCGATGGGAGGAGACATCAGGCGGCCCAGGACCTCCTGGCCCTTGCGCTGGCGGGCCAGGTCTTCTGTGTCCATGGAATCCGGGGAGGCTGCGCTGTGGATTGCCTTGAGGGCAGTCATCATGGCTTCGGTGAGCTTTTGGTTGAGGCGGTCGGCTTTTTCCTGCCGTTGGTTGGAAGTATTTGTGTTAAGGTTCATAAAAAAACCTGCCTTTCTTGTGCTGTGGTATGAATTTATTTTACCATGCCCAGGAGAAACATGCAGTTGTTTTCACAACGTGAGCTGTGGGTTGTCCGGATTTTGCAGAAGGAAAGGGCCGCCCTGTGAGCAAAGCCCAGAGCGGCCCCGGCGGTCATGTCCTGCATGGAACAGGGCCCTGGCATTTTGCGTTGGGAATTATTTGCCTCACGGGTTGAGCTGCCAAACCACCAGGTTCAGATAACCCGCAAAGCTGACCCAAAGAAAATAGGGAAGCTGCATCCACGCGGCCAGAGGGCGGACGGCGTGAAAAGACAGGATCATCAGCAGAAGGACCAGCCACAAAAGACTTAGACAGACCAGCGCCTCAAAATACGCGCCGGAAGTGAAAAACAGCAGACTCCAGGAAAAATTCAGCGCCAACTGTACTATCCAAAAGAATACGGACGTACCGACGCCCTTTCCCCCTCGCTTTACCACAAGGGCGATACCAAGCCCCATCAAGACATACAGAACGGTCCAAACCACGGGGAAGACATACCCAGGCGGGGTCAGCGACGATTTTTCCAAAAACGGGTATACCGACGTAAGGCCGGGCTCTGCAAGATAGCCGGAAAGCGCACCTACGCCCAGAGCCAGCAGGGGAAACAAGATAAATCCAAGCTTTTTCATAAAAAACCTCCTACACAGAAGAAGACGTATGGGGACTGCGCCGCATTGACCAGAGCGTACAGAATAAGGCGATTGCGGCCGCCAGCAGATAGATCCCCCATACGGTGGCCAGGGCAAACCAGCTGAGGATCGGGTTCACAAACAGGAGCAGACTTAAAAGAACGTTCAGAACGCCGCTTAACAGTGCCCAGCCGCGCCCCGGCGTCTTGCCTTTTTCGGACAAAAAGCCGGTGATCTGGTTTAATCCAACGGACATGGTCAGAATGCCCAGCAAGAAGGAGACGGTGGTGATCATTTGAGGAATCCCGATCGGGCTGATCAATGCCCCTGCCAGGTTGAGACCGGACACAAGGACCAGAAGGACCCCGTTTGCCAACATCCAGCCGTTGCGCTGTTCTTTGGCTGTGCGGAAAAAGATCATGATCTGAGAGATTCCGGAAAGAAATATGCCTGCGGTAATGAAAAATGCAAACCCGATCCCCGCTGCCACGGGGAAGAACAACGCCGCCAATCCCAAGGCTGTCAATCCCGAGGCGGTTATAATCACCCCCTTTTGTATGCCTCTGCCGGTGGTTTCCGGCTCATCTATGACCTGATATTCCGCATCCAATATGGTATAGGACTGGTTATGCTCCTGTTTCATGTTATGTTTCTCCCTATCGTATCAATGTGTAGTCCCTCCCGCACGGTGAAAGCGCGGCGACGATTCCATGCAGTGAAATCTCTCTTTCCCTGAGGGCTGTTGTCAGCATAACAAAAAAAGGCCGCTTTGGCGGTTGTCCAACCAACGAAAAAGAAACATGTGCTCCGAAGGCGGTTCAATTGCCTTCGGAGCACATGTTTTTTGTGAGGACAGATGAACTTATCGGTTGGGATCCGGTTCCTCCTCGGTAATGGGCATCTCAATCAGAAGTTCAAATTTGCTCTTATCAAATTTTAAGAGACCCTCGTCCCGCATTTTGCACAGCTCATTGGACATGGCGCTGCGGTCCACAAACAGAAAATCCGCCAGATCCTGCCGGTTTAAAGGAATGGAGAAGGTGCGGCTGCCCGCTTTATGAAATTGATCGGACAGGTAGTCCTGCAGGCGCTCCCGTGTGGAGCGGCGGATGCTGTCCTCCAGCTTCCGGGTCAGGCGGTGAGCCTGCTGGGTGACCCCAAGGGTCAGGTTTTGTAAAAAACGGATCTGGACCGGGGCCGTCAGGACATTCTTTCCCAGCAGCTGGCTGACATTTAAAAATAAGATTTCGGTTTCTGCCGTGGTTTCGGCCGAAATATGCAGACGGTATCCTCCGATGGCATTGAGAAGGCCGATTGATTCCCCTGCGCCCAACTCCTCCATGAGATTGCTGTTTCCGTTTGCGTCGATGTGAAATAGATGAAGGTTTCCGGACAGGATCACGCCCACCTGGGACATCAAGTCCCCGTCCTGCATCACCAAGGTGCGCTTGGGGTAGGTCCTGCGGTGGGAGGTTATGGTTTCCAGCGCTTCTAAGATTTCGCCGTCTTCCATATTGCGAAAGAGTAATCCGCGCTTCAAAACAGAAAGCATGTTCTCCTGGTCCATCATGTCTGGTCCGCCCCTTTCCCAAGGTTGTTTCCATGGGATAACCATAGCGAAAATTACCGGATTTGTCAATTGCGCTTGCCGGACGGTGTGCCGGTATGCACCTGTGTTGGATGGACAACCGCTTTTTGCCCGGCTATACAGCATACTGATATCAGCCAATAAAAATGGCTTGGATGATCTGTTTATCCAAAGGAGGAAATGATTATGAATTTATGGAAAAAAGGACTTGCGCTGGGTCTGATCCTTTGTATCACAGCGGGAATGACCATGACCAGCGGAGCAGAATCCGCCAGTATCCCCATTGACAGCAGCACATTCCCCGATCCGGCGTTTTTACTTTGGGTCCAGCAGAGCGACACAGACGCAGATGGGTTCTTATCCCAGGCTGAGCGGGATGCGGTCACGAAAATGGACCTTCGGAAGATGGGAATCCGGGACTTGAGCGGGCTGGAATGGTTTCGTGGGTTGGAAAAATTAAATTGCAGCGAAAATGACCTGGTCTCCTTAGAGCTGCGCGATTTTCCGGCGTTGACATCGTTGACCTGCAATGAAAATCCCAGGCTGTCCAATTTAGTGCTGGATGGTGTGCCGGCGCTGGAACATCTCTACTGCTTTCAATCCAATCTCTCCCAGCTGGATCTGCATGGCGTTCCCAACCTGGCTTACCTTGCCTGGGGTGCAAGCCCCTTGGAAGAACTGGATCTGAGCGGCAACCCCAATTTGAACACACTTCATGTCCTGGGTGGAAATCTGACCCGTGCGGATCTGTCGCACAATGAAAAGCTGGATACGGTATTGTGGAATCACACCTGGATTGAAACGCTGGACCTGTCCTATCATCCCAATCTGACCTACCTAAACTGTACAGACAATCAGCTTACCTCTCTGGATCTCAGCGGCAATGAAAAATTGGAAGCTGTGTATGCTGGAAACAACCAGCTGCTGGCCGTCCGGATGCCTGAGGGCAGCGCACCCTTTTGTGATTTGACCGGGCAGCGCTCTGCAGCGTTTCAGCTGTCTGAGGGGGAAAATGGCTTCTGGCTCAGCGATCTTGTCCCCTGGATGAACGCCGAAAACGTCCAGATAATAAGCGGCGGGACCTTGGATGGAACCCGTGTCCAGTTGGATTCCCCCAATCAAACGCTCACATACCGCTATACCGATGAAAGCGCCGTGCTGGAAGCCTCCCTATCCGTTACGGGAAAAAATGGCTGGCAGATTCCATTGCGTATAGACAATTGGACCTATGGAGAGCCCGCTGCCAGCCCGCAGGCACAGGCGGCGTTTGGGACTGTGGAATTTTTCTATGGACCTTCCCCACAGGGACCATTTCAAAAGGAACCTCCCACCGTCGCGGGCACATGGTATGTCCAGGCTAAGGTAGAGGGAACACCCCAGTATTCGGGACTGGAACAGGTGGTTTCCTTTCAGATCGATCCGGCCGTCCCGGAATATCCCGTTCCAGAGCATAAGTGGGCGACCTATGGGGATTATCTGGCCAGCGTATCCTTAGAGCCGCGGTTTTTCTGGGAAAACGAAAGCCTTCGGGTGGGAAATGCTGGGGAGCAAATGCACCTTGTATGCTATGTGCCGGAAGATGTGACGGATTATCAGGTGGTAGAGCACATCCGCGTGTTCGTGACGGTTATGCCCTATGATGGTACGCTTCTTTCTATCCCTCCGATCACCAGCCGTTCCGAGGCGGAAAACCTGGTGCTCAAACATGAAGACTGGATTTTGAAACAGGGTACGGATTATGTGACGGCATTTGAAAAAGAAGGGGAAAATGTTCGGTTTACCATTTATTTTCAGGGGAACTATCAAGGAACGGTCATTCGAACCTTTTTGGAAAACAGCCAGACCGGGACTGGAAATGAGACCGGCGGAGGCGGAAGCAACAGCGGAGGCGGAAGCAGCACCGGAGGCGGAGATATACGCCCTACCTTTTCGATTTCAGCACAGGCTACATCCGGGGGAATGATTACCCCCAAAGGAACCCTGTGGGTGAGCCGGGGTGAGACACCTCGTTTTACCATGCGGGCCGATGAAGGATTTCGATTGAAGACCGTCCTGGTAGACGGAGAGCCTGTGGACCGAGAAGAGAGCTACCGGTTTGCTCCTGTGTCCAAAAATCATACGATCTGGGCGGAATTTGTTTCTCGGAATGTTCTGCCGTCTCCAAATGAGACCGGGGTATCAAAATATTTAGATACCCAGGCACACAACTTCTATCTGAGCGGCTATCCCGGAAACCGGTTTGGTCCGGACGATTCCCTGACCCGTGCACAGGCGGCACAGATTTTCTATTCCCTTCTGAACGACCGGAATGTGCCTGGGGGGGCCGGCTTTTCTGATGTGCCCAGTGATGCCTGGTATGCCAAAGCCGTCAATGCGCTGGCGTCTTTGGGGAAAGTTTCCGGCGTGGGGGAAAACCGGTTTCTTCCGGATCAGCCCATTACCAGAGCGGAATTTGTGACGATGGCCATGGGATTTGCAGACCTTACTTACCATCCGGCCGGGTCCTTCCCCGATGTAAAACCTGAGGCCTGGTATTACCAGACCGTGATGAGTGCTGCGGAGTATGGCTGGATCTCCGGTTACCCGGACGGAAGCTTTGGCCCCGACCGTTTGGTGACACGCGGGCAGGCCGCTGTGGTGATAAACCGTATGCTGGACCGCCGGGCGGATCAGGACTTTATTTCCCGTCACACACAGCTGCACCCCTTTCTGGATGTACCGGCTTCGCATTGGGCCTATTACGACATCTGCGAAGCGGCCAATTCCCACCACTATATACGAAGCAATTGGGTGGAGATTTGGGAAAATCTGCGTTAATGATCCGCTTCGTTGTGTGGACAACCTACTTTTTGCTCCCTATGTATTATCATAAGTTCATAGGGAAACCCTAACCAGTCAAACAACTGGATTACTTATCAGGAGGTACGATTATGTACTATACCAATGGAAATTATGAAGCCTTTGCCCGCCCCCGCAAGCCCAAAGACGTGGACGCCAAGTCCGCGTGGCTGGTTGGCTCCGGTCTGGCCAGCCTGTCCGCCGCCGCATTTTTGATCCGGGATGGCCAAATGCCCGGTGACCATATTCACATTCTGGAGGAGGCCTCCCTTCCCGGCGGTGCCTGCGACGGATTGCAGGTCCCGGATCTGGGCTTTGTCATCCGGGGCGGCCGGGAAATGGAAAACCACTACGAGTGTCTCTGGGACCTGTACCGTTCCATCCCCTCCCTGGAGGTGGAAGACGCCAGTGTGCTGGACGAGTTCTACTGGCTGAACAAGGATGACCCCAATTTCTCCAAAAACCGTGCCACACTGCGCCGGGGGGAGAGTGCTGACACCGGAAACCGGTTTGATCTCAGTGACGAGGCCGCCTTGGAGCTCATGCGCCTGTTCTTCACCCCGGATGAGGCACTTTATGATCAGACCATTGACGATGTGCTGGACGAGGAATTTTATCAGTCCAATTTCTGGCTTTATTGGCAGACCATGTTCGCCTTTGAAAAATGGCACTCCGCGTTGGAAATGAAGCTCTATCTGCAGCGGTTCCTCCACCATATCGGTGGACTGCCCGACCTGTCAGCACTGAAATTTACCAGGTATAACCAGTATGAGTCTCTGATCCTGCCGCTGGTATCCTACCTCAAGGAACGGGGCGTGCAGTTCCATTATGGCGTCAAGGTGACCAACGTGCTCTTCCACTTCCTGCCGGACAAAAAGGTGGCCCACCAGCTGATCCTGCTGCGGGACGGAAGGGAAGAGGTCATGGTGCTGACAGAGAATGATCTGGTGTTTGTCACCAACGGCTCCTGTACGGAGAGTTCGGCACTAGGCGACAACGATCATCCGCCCAAACTGACGGTGACCGACGGGGAAGGCTCCAGCTGGAGGCTGTGGAAAAATCTCGCGGTACAAAACCCGCTCTTTGGCCGCCCGGAAAAGTTCTGCTCGGACATCCAGGCCACCAAATGGGAATCGGCTACCGTAACCCTTTTGGATGATAGAATTGCCCCCTATATTCAGGACATCTGCCAGCGGGATCCCTATTCCGGCAAGGTGGTGACCGGGGGAATTGTCACCATAAAGGACTCAGCCTGGCTGATGAGCTGGACCTTTAACCGCCAGCCCCATTTCAAGGCTCAGCCCAAGGAGCAGCTTGTGGGGTGGATCTATGGGCTCTATCCCAACGAACCCGGAGACTTTGTGGGAAAACCCATGGAGGAATGCACGGGAGCCGAGATCTGCATGGAATGGCTGTACCACCTGGGTGTGCCTGAAAATCTCATTGAGGAACTGGCCCGAGACAGTGCCAGCACAGTCCCCTGCATGATGCCCTATGTCACCGCCTTCTTCATGCCCCGTGCTGCGGGAGACCGCCCGGATGTGGTTCCCGAGGGCTGCGTCAACTTTGCTTTCCTGGGCCAGTTTGCTCAGACGGAGCGGGACACGATTTTTACCACGGAATACTCTGTGCGCACCGCCATGGAAGCGGTCTATACCCTGCTGGATGTGGAGCGGGGGGTCCCGGAAGTATTTAATTCTGTCTACGACATCCGCTGCCTGCTCAACGCGGCCCACTACCTGCTGGATGGACGAAAGCTGACGGAGATGAAGCTCCCGCTGCACTTGAAAATAGCCATGCGAGCTGGTTTGGATAAACTGGAAGGGACTACCCTGCTGGAACTGCTGCACGACTACGCCCTGATCTAACCTAAGCTATGGCCTGGTGTGCGGCTTGGCTTTCCAATATTCACATTTTGTTCTGACTTTAGGAGGTAACTACTATGACACTGCAATTCTTCTGGTCCCGGACGGCTTCTGTCTGGATCGCGCTGCTCTATATGCTGCTGGGGATCCCACTGCTTCTCTTCCCAGGAATCAGCGGTTCCGTCTTTGTGTGGGCACTGGCCGCAGGCGCTGCGGTTTATGCAATCAGCCACCTGTGGCGGTATATCCAGGACCGTAAAACCGAGCAAGCTTCTGGAGGAGACCTCTTTCTGACCATCCTCCCCATGTCCTTTGCCATCTTCGCCATCCTGTGGCCTCAGGCAATTCTCTCGTTTCTGCCCCTGGTCCTGGGAGCTCTGCTTCTGGTAGACGGAGTAGGGAAGATCCCCCTGGTCATCGCCGCAGTCCGGGCCAAGTCCGCCATTCTTGTCCCTCTGCTTCTCTCCTCTCTCATTCCCACGATTCTGGGCGTCCTGCTGGTGGTCAATCCCTTTCACGCCGCCCGACTGGTTATTATGATCTTTGGAGCCGCGCTTGTGGCGGATGGTGTCAGTGACCTGATCACGGCCTTGATGTCCCAAAAATCCCCTCCTGATTCACAGCCTCTGTAAGGCCGCAGCATCTGCTGCTTACCAAAAAACCAGGACGCCCGAAGCGTCCTGGTTTTCATTTTGGCCCGATGGCTGCCCGTTGCCTGGACAACCGCATATTTCCGGCTGGAATGGTACGATGAGGATAGACAGCCCAGCGTCTGGACCATCTCCCACAAGAATAGAAAGCAGGTAACGCCATGACCACTTTTATCATTTTCACAGCCCTTGCCGCCATGATCCTTCTCTCCGCGGCCTCGGCCTGCGGTCCGTTTCAAGTCCCTCGCCTTAGCTGGTATAGGTGGTTTTTCCTGTTTCTGGGCAGCTCATTTATCGGGTGCCTGTTTGAAATGGGAGTCGTCTGGCTTGGCACCGGCGTCCTGATGAGCCGCAGCAGTCTGCTCTATGGTGCTGTCAGCGTTGTCTGGGGACTTGGAGCATTGCTGATGACGGTGATCCTTTTTCCCTTGCGGCGGTACGGGGGATGGACGGTATTTTTGGGAGGAGCCATTTTAGGCGGAGGGTTTGAATATTTGGCCAGCCTGCTGCTTGAGCGGGTCTATCATCGCCTGTTCTGGGACTATTCAAACCTTCCGCTGAATCTGGACGGCCGCACCAACCTGCTGTATGCAGTCTTCTGGGGATTGGCCGGAGTGGTATGGATCTATCGCCTGGTTCCATATCTGCTGCGGCAGATGGATAGAATTTCCGTCCAAAGGGGGCAAGCCGCCGCGGCAGGACTGGCTGTGCTGCTTACGTTTGATATGGTTCTTTCCGCCGCCGCATTTTTACGAATGGAGGAACGCAGCCAAGGGCAAATGCCCGGCAATCGTCTGGAATTCATGTTGGACACTTGGTATGACGATGACACCATGCAGAAACGTTATCAGAATATGACGCAGCCGCGCTCTGCTCCAGAAACAGTGGAGGACGGGTGACCTGACGGCGTGTTCTGCATAGAAAAATTTGTTTCCGTTTTGTGGATGCTGCAGCAGCCATAAAACGGAAAATGGGGAGAGATGAAAAAAACCATGACATCCAGATGCTGCTTTTGCTGATTTTTTAGATAATTTCTTTCATCGCTGAATAACTATGGGCACTGGCCTCATGGGCAGGAATTTGCTTTTTCAGACGAAAAGCACTGGAAAGGTGCGGCATTCCATGTGGAAGGATGCAGTGCTATGTGCAGGCGGAAAAGCAAGCCCTGGGGTGCAGATCTACCACGCGAATGGAAAGCATTTGCACCCCGATTTGTAAACCTTTATTATTTTAAGGTTTACAATTGGGACGAGATATAGTATACTAATCCCGTTTTAAGGGGGGATGACCGCTGAAAGAAGTTAGAGTGTGGAAGAAGCAAGACGATTTGACCGGTGTCATAAAACGTTGTAAGGAGATCATATGAACAGAAGTAAGACGAAAAATCTAATTATGTGCGCCCTGTTCAGTGCTTTGATCGCTGTAGGCGCGTTTATCAAGATCCCTGTTCCTGTAGTGCCGTTTACGCTGCAGCTCCTATTTACCATGATGGCAGGACTGCTGCTTGGGGGAAAGCTAGGGGCGGCTTCGGTGGGAGTTTACATTTTCATGGGGTTACTGGGACTGCCCGTCTTTGCGGAGGGCGGAGGACTGGCGTATGTTTTAAAGCCGAGCTTCGGATATATCATCGGATTTGCGGTGGCCTCTTACGTCACCGGCGTCATTGCCAATCAAGTTTCGAATCCAGACTATACCCGTCTGTTAGCAGCTAACTTTATTGGGCTGGGAATCGTCTACCTGTTTGGAATGGTCTATTACTACTTTATGAGTAATTTCTACCTTGGAAGTCCCATTGGCTTATGGCCGCTGTTTCTCTACTGTTTTATTTTGGTGGTTCCCGGAGATATTGTCTTGTGCATTTTGGGAGCAATTCTTGGCAAAAGATTGATCCCAATCGTAAACAAATAGAAAGTGCAGTGAGGGTATGAGTATGAATCTGAATGAACTGACCGATAAGGTCTCAAAGGGAGAAGAAATTTCAAGGGAAGAGGCGTTGTTTTTATCGGAACAGCCACTTTTGGAATTGTGTGATTGCGCAGATAGGATCCGTCGGCACTTTTGTTCCAATCAATTTGATATTTGCACAATTATTAACGCAAAGAGCGGAAAATGCTCTGAAAATTGCAAGTTCTGTGCACAATCTTCCCATAACCATACTTGTGCGCCGGAGTATCCGCTGCGTTCCAAACGGGAGATTTTGGAACAGGCAAAACGGAACCACGAACAGGGTGTTCTTCGATACTCCATCGTTACGTCCGGAAAGCGTCTCTCCGAACAGGAAGTGGATGAAATGTGTGAAACGGTCCGGGCAATCAAAGCGGAAGTGGGGATTTCGGTCTGCGCATCCTTTGGTTTGCTGAACGAGCGGCAGTTTCAAAAGCTGAAGCAGGCCGGTGTGACAAGAGTACATAATAACCTTGAAACCTCCCGCAGAAACTTCCCCAATGTCTGTACCACCCATACCTTTGAAGAAAAAGTGCAGGCGATCCGGGAGGCACAGGCTGCGGGCCTTTCGGTGTGCAGCGGCGGGATCATGGGACTTGGAGAGACGATGGAAGACCGGATCGATATGGCGCTTACACTCCGGGAACTTGGGATTCAAAGTGTCCCGGTCAATATGCTCAACCCCATCCCCGGCACTCCCTTCGGAAATCGTGAGAAACTGTCGGCCGACAACATGCGCAGAATTGTTGCCGTCTATCGCTTTATACTGCCTGCGGCCTCGATCCGCCTGGCGGGTGGAAGAGGTCTGCTCCCAGATAAAGGGAAAAGCTGTTTTACTTCGGGGGCGAATGCGGCAATTTCAGGAGATATGCTGACAACTGCTGGGATCACAACCAAAACCGATATGGAATTACTCGGTGAACTTGGATACGAGGCGAAGCTGTGCAATGAGTAAAACGATATTTATTACCGGGACAGGGACAGATGTGGGAAAGACCTATGTGACGGGGCTGATGGTAAAAAAGCTTCGGGAAGCGGGCAAGCGCGCGGCCTATTACAAGGCCGCGATGAGCGGCAACCAACGGCGGCCTGACGGCAGTTTGATTCCCGGCGATGCCTTGCAGGTGAAAACCATGTCGGGGATTGCACAGCCTCTGGAGGAGATGTGTCCATATGTCTATGAAACCGCGGTTTCTCCTCACCTGGCGTCAAAACTGGAGGGGAATCCTGTTGATATGACACGGGTCCTTAGTGATTTTGATCAAGTATGCAGTAAGTACGAGTATGTTACGGCGGAGGGGTCCGGCGGGATTCTTTGTCCCCTCCGGTTTGATGGGCAAACAATACAGCTTGAAGATTTTATAGCAGCCCGCGATTTATCCTGCCTGATCGTTGCGGATGCAGGACTTGGAACCATCAATGCTGTTGTGCTGACGGCAGAATATATGAAAACTCGGGGGATTCCGGTTAAGGGCATTCTGTTTAACCATTACGAACCGGGCAACAAGCTGCATGAGGATAATCTGTTGATGTGTGAAACGATGACCGGACAAAAGGTTGTAGCCTGCGTCAAAGACGGAGATCTGGATTTGGATATCTCATTTGAACGGTTGGAAGGGCTGTATGAAGAAAACGGAGGTACAATAAGATGATTTGGTATCCGTATGAGCAGATGAAAACCATGAAGCAGCCCTATAAGATCGTCGACGCAGATGGGGTCTATCTTTACACAGAGGATCAAAAACTGATCGATTCCGTATCATCCTGGTGGAGTGTGATTCACGGTTATAAACATCCTGAACTCAATGAGGCCATTGAAACCCAGCTTAAAAAATTTGCGCATGTTATGTTGGGGGGACTGACACACGAACCGGTGCAGAAACTTTCCGATAAACTGCAAAGCTGGCTGCCGGGAGATCTGGATTATTGCTTCTTCTCCGACTCCGGCAGCGTTGCGGTAGAGGTGGCTCTGAAAATCGCCTTGCAATATTATATGAATCGGGAAGAAACACAGCGCACCATGGTATTGGCGTTGGAACATGCTTATCACGGCGACACATTTAAAACAATGGAGATCGGCGATGACGAGGACTACCATTTTGTTTTGAACGCGTACGGGAAAAGCAAACATGTTGTCCACATTCCCACTGAGATACCAGCGCTTGAGCAGGCGTTTGCAGAATATCACGACCGCTTGAACTGCTTTATTGTCGAGCCCTTGCTGCAGGGGGCGGGTGGTATGAGAATGTATGATATCTCGTTTCTGAAGCGTGCAAGGGAGCTTTGCGATCAATACGGTGTGCTTCTGATTTTTGATGAGGTCGCAACTGGATTTGGGCGTACCGGAAACCGCTTTGTGGCGGATTTGGTTTTACCGGACATCCTTGTTCTGGGCAAAGCATTAACAGGCGGATATATTGGCCACGCTGTTACCGTTGCAAACCGGAAAGTATATGAGGGCTTTTATGACGATAATCCTGCGCACGCGCTTATGCACGGCCCTACCTTTATGGGCAATGCCTTGGCTTGCAGCGTAGCGCTAAAAGGCATAGAGCTGTTTGAAAAACAGGACTATATGTCTAAAATCCATAGAATTGAAGAAATTACCCGCCGTGAAATGGCAGGATTTTCTGACCCGCGCATAAAAGAAATCCGCATTATGGGTGCCTGTGTGTGCATGGAAGTATATGACTCCAATACGATTCAGGGGTACCAGCAATATGCTTATGAGCGAGGTGTGTTCAGCCGTCCGTTCCTGAACTATCTCTATGCGATGGTTCCTTATGTCATTGAGGAAGATGAACTGGTCAAGGTGTTGACGACGATGAAAGAGTGGTTCTCCACCAAAGGCTGATCCCAAATAGCTTTCTTGCCAGCGTGATCCGAAGGGTTTAGCACCGACCAAAAAGCAGATTGAGAACAAACAGCCGCCCTTCGGAAGAAGTACTTTCGGAGGGTGGCTGTTTGCCTGTCTGCAGCTGAACTGTGGTCAACGCTAATCGGACGAAACAATATGGAAAAAGCAGAAAAGCAAGAAAAAACCGCTGTTTTCTTTCGAAAACAGCGGTTTATCTGGTGGACGATACAGGACTTGAACCTGTGACCTCCCGCACGTCAACGCCGTTTTTTAATTTTTTATAATATTTTTCGCTTATTTATGGTTATTTTTACTCCGAAAAGATTGGTTTCAAACACTTTTAAGAGGTGGACATTCCGGCTGTTCCACTCCTGTCTGTGGCTGATTATGTGGTCAGTGTCCCTATTATTGAAGCTGGGAGAATAAAGAGACTTCCTCACTGAAGACAGATACAATATCTCAACCCTTTGGCGTGGACAGTTGATCTGTAAATTGTTGTTTGTCCATTTTAGATTGAGATATTTTTAGTACAGTGTAAACAAAGATTAGCACAACTGTAAACGGGTATATAAATAAATTTAGAATGATCTGGACTTACTTATAAGCGTTTGTTCGGTGCGCAGGGACGCAGCGGAACTGCGTTACTGATTTAAAAAATGCTTTACCTCGGCTAAAGTTGGGATGCTAGAGATACCTCCGTGCCGGGTTGTGGAAATTCCGGCGGCTGTACAGGCAAAGCGGACTACCTCACGAAGCTCTCTTTCCTCCAGCATACCAGGCTCTTTCCCGGTTTGAAGTAGCTTCCACACAGCGCTGCCGCCAAAAATATCCCCGGCTCCAGTGGTGTCGAGGACATGAATCCCTCTCAGACTTGGCTCCTGCCCCTGGGCCTTTTCGTTACGGAAGATACAGCCATCCGCACCGCAGGTCACAAAGACGAGGGAAATATCCAGCTCCCGCTGTAGGTACTCGGCTCCCTCCGAAGGAGAGAGGCCGAAGAGGAACTGGACCTCCTCGTCGCTAATCTTGACCACATCCGCCTGACGCAAGCCCCAGAGCATCTGCTCCTTTGCGTCCTCCGGACTGTGCCAGAGGGGCTGGCGCAGGTTGGGGTCAAAGGTGATGAGGGCCCTCCGGTTCCGTGCATATTCTACTGCCTTGCGGGTGGCGCTGCGAGCAGGCTCATCGGTGAGGGACAGGGTGCCGAAGTGGAATACCCGGGTCTGATCCAGGAGGGACAGATTCACCTCCTCCGCCGTGAGGCGGGTATCAGCCCCCGGTTTGCGGGCAAACGAGAACTCCCGGTTGCCCTGGCTGTCCAGTGTGACAAAGGCCAGGGAGGTGAACACATTCTCATCTGCCACCAGTCCGGCGGTGGAAATGCCGGCATCGGTCAGAGTACGGGTCAGCATCCGACCGAATGCGTCCTGTCCCACCTTCCCAATGAGGGCCGTTTTAGCTCCGAAAGAGGCCAGCGCAGCCAGAAAATTGGCTGGTGCGCCGCCGGGATGCCCAGCCATGGTGGGGTAGCTACTTTTATCTACTGAGAGGCAGGTGAAATCAATGAGCAGTTCGCCCAATGCAACCACATCAAACATAGCACGCCTCCTTAGTCCTGGGCAGCCGGATACTCGTTACAGAGTAGCCGGTAGGGAGGCTCGTCCTCTTCAATCTGGGGAAAGCGCCCCATGGGCGGATTAAAGCGGTTATCTGTGTTGTCGTCATTGCACTGGCTTACCTCACCCAGCAGAACAGGACCGGTTCCGGGTTCCACCGAGAAGTCGTGGTAGAGGAACTGCTGCACGTGGATGCTTTCTCCCGGAGTCAGCCGGATCTGGGTGCCGGCAGGGACGGTGTATGTGCGCCCATCAGTGTGAACTGTCACATCGGACTGGTAGTCGATCTCCTCATCGGGCAGGGAATTGTACACCCGGATAAGCACATTCCCGCCCCCGCGGTTGATGATATCTTCCGTCTTATACCAGTGGAAGTGGTTGGGGGCATATTGCCCCTCCTTCAGGTAAAGTAGCTTCTCAGCATACACCTTGGGGTATTTGTCTGCCATGGCGCGGTTGCCGTTGCGGATGGTGATAAGAGAAAATCCCAGTTCGTTGAACTTGCCCATTCCGTAGTCGGTAATGTCCCAGCCCAGCATGCAATCCCTGACCTCGTCGTACTCGTGTCCGATGCTCTTCCAATGCTCTGGAGTAAAATGGCAGAAGGGGGGCAGATAGCAACAGAACTTGTTACACATAGCCTCCAGTTCCTTCAAAGCCTGATTGATCTCTGATCGTTTCATAACCTGCTCATCCTTTCCAAGTGGGCAAAAATCTGACCCGCTTTTAAAATTGAAAAAATAGGTTAAAATTCATCTGAAATCTCATTTATTCGTAGCTTACATGTATTTTAAAGAAATGTGTTTGAAAAAGAAAGAGGCAAATTCACCAAATTTGATGCTGAATCTTTGATATTTTGATTGAGCTGACCGTTTTTTGGGGAAAGCTGACTGAAATTGAGAAAAACTATTGAAATAATTTTGGGACTAGTGTATTATTTGCATAAAATAAGGCGTAGAAAATGCTTGATTTATATGCGTTATATCGCATATTAGAGGAAAGTTTTAGATGAGATACCAGGAAATTAAAGAGCAGCTGATCGAAACTATCAGTCAGCTTGAGCCGGGCACGCGGCTTCCGTCTCGGCCGATGCTCTGCACGCAGATGGATACCAACCGCACTACGCTGGATCGGGCCATTAAGGAGTTGGAGAGTGAGGGTGTCCTGTGTTCCCGCAACGGCAGTGGCACATACGTCATTGGATTGATCAGCGGCAAGGTTCAGACTACCGAAAACTGGGGGATTATCGTACCCAATGTCATGGATCATGTCTATCCCTCACTGGCCCGCGGCATCGAAAATATTGCCTGCCGGTATGGCATCAACGTCATCCTCTGCAATTCGGATAACGATGCGGAAAAGCAGAACCGCTACATTAAGCGCCTGTTGCTATCCAGCGTGTCCGGATTCATCATTGTCCCAGTGATCGCGAGCAGTGCTGAGTTGACTTCCCACCTCTATGGGACTCTGCTGGACTCTCAGATCCCCTTTGTGTTTTGCCACCGGGGTGTAGAGGGCGTGCGAGTACCGGTGGTTAAATCCAACGATTTCTACGGCGGTTATTTGGCCACCCGACATTTACTAAGCCGAGGCTACCGAAACATCGCCTATATTGCCCGCGTTGAATACAGCACCAGTGTAGAGCGCTATCAAGGTTATGTGAGCGCTCTTCAGGAGTGTGGGCTTCCGGTACAGCGCGAGCGCATTTTCCTTCCTCAGGAAGATAACCCAAACGGGATTTACCAATTTACATCCCGTCTGCTGGCACAGGATGCTGCGCTGGATGCAGTATTCTGCTTCAATGATTATGTAGCGCAAGAGGTCTGCCGCGCTGTCCGGGATGCGGACAAACGCATCTCTGGTGAGATTGGCGTGATCGGATACGACAACCTGCCTTTGGATAGCTCCACTTCCCCCAAGATCACCTCTCTGGCCTTCAAGAGCTTGGAGATCGGCGAACAGGCCGCTGAGCTTCTCTATGAGATGATCCACCACAAGGAAAGTCAGAACTACCTGAGGTACTATTTGTTTCAGCCCACCATCGTCGTCCGGGAGAGTTGTCTCGGACCTGAGGGAAAATAAGTAAGCCAATTTAGGAAGGGAAGAATGAATCGTGAATGAACAGTACCATGGCATCTATGCCGCACTGGTGACCCCCTATACCAGCGACGGCAAGGTCAATTACGATGAACTGCAAAAGCTGGTGTGCCACCTGATCGACCAGGGACTGGACGGCTTTTACGTCAATGGCAGCACGGCCGAGGCCTTTCTCCTCTCCTCCGAGGAGCGAGAGAGGATCCTGGAGGCCGTCACCGAAGCCAACGCTGGCCGCGGAAAGGTAATCTGCCATGTGGGCGCTATTTCCACCGACGAAGCGATCCGCTACGCCCGTCACGCTGAGAAGGCGGGAGCCGATGCAGTCTCGGCCATCAGCCCGTTCTACTACAAATTCAGCAATCAGGAGGTCATTCGCTACTATAACGACATCATGGGCTCCACCGCTCTGCCAATGTTTGTGTACAACTTCCCCAACTTTTCCGGTTTCTCCCTGACACCGGAGGTGTTGGAGGAACTGGCCAAGAACCCAAATCTGGTCGGTGTCAAGTTCACCAGCTCGGATCTCTTCCTTTTGGAGCAGATCAAGTCCAGCCATCCTGAGATGGCGGTGTGGAACGGATTTGACGAGATGCTGGCCTCCGGCTTGATGGCTGGAGCCGACGGCGGGATCGGCAGCACCTATAACTGTATGCCCTGGCTGGCTCGGAAAGTGTTTGATGCCTTTGTGGCTGGTAATCTGGCTGAGGCTCAGGACAAGCAGCGCCAAATGAACCAGGTGATCAAGGTGATCTGTGCCCACGGGGTCTTTGCCTCGGTGAAGGAAATCCTGGAGATGGAGGGCTTCCACCTCAACGGTGTCCGTCGGCCCTTCACCCCCATGGACGAGGCTGGGTGCAAGGAGCTGCGTCAGGTCTACGAGCAGTACATCCTGCCCAACCGCTGAGAAAGCCCCATGACCCTGTACATCTGGCGTCTCTGGGAAGACGCTGATGAAATAATCAAATCTAAGGAGGAAATGAAATGAAACGAATTCTTGCATTTGCTCTGACGCTGAGCATGGTGCTAGCCCTGGCTGCCTGCGGCGGCAAGCCCGCTAGCAGCGGCAGCGGCAGTGGGACCACGTCTGAGACCACTGGCCAGACCCAGACTGGCGGCGAGTCTCTGCGTATCGTACTGTCCACCAACGACGGTTCCACCACTGATGACAGAGTGCCCACCCCCTGGATGAACCACAACCTGGCCACAAACCTGATGTTCCGCACCCTCCTGCTGGCTGATGCCTCCCTCACCGAGACCAGCCCTGACCTGGCGGAGAGCGTGGAGGTCAGCGAGGACGGCCTGACCTACACCATCACCCTAAAGGACGGCCTGAAGTGGTCCGACGGCGAGCCTCTGACCGTGGATGACGTGATGTGGTCCATCGAGACCGTCATGACCGCCGTGCGCCGCAACAGCATCTACTCTGCCGCTTTCGGTATGATCGACACCATGACCGCTGACGGCAATGTGATCACTATGACCCTCACCAGCCCCTACTCCGAAATGAGAAACATCCTGGCCCAGTTTGCCATCCTGCCTAAGCACTGCCTGCAGGACCAGGACGGCGAGAACATCGACACCTGCGCCTACTGGAGCAACCCTGTGACCTCCGGCTACTACATGGTGGGCGAGTTCAATGTGGGTAACTACTTCACCCTGGTCCCCAACCCCAACTATGAGGGCACCGCTCCCAAGATCCAGAGCGTTACGGTCTCCTTCGTCAACGACTTCCTCACCGCTGCCCAGTCCAATTCCGCTGACTTCCTGTACGGCAACGCCACCGACTTGGTGGAGGGCATGGCTGCTCTGGACAACTACACCTCCATCCCCGTAGATGTGCTCTTCTACAAGTATTTCATCTTTAATATGAAGGGTATTGATGGCAAGCAGAACGAGGCCATGCAGCCTCTGGCCGTCCGTCAGGCTCTGGCCGAAGCGATCGACCGCGCCGCCTTGGCCACCCTGTACCCCAATGCCGCAGTCATCAACAGTGGTGTACCCGATAACCACGAGGCCTACAATGGCTTTGCGTATACTTTCGATGCTGAGAAGGCTAAGGCTGACTTGGCTGCCTCGGGCTACGATATGAGCCGCACCCTGAAGATCTGCTACTACAACAACGACCAGACCTCTGTGGACCTCATCAACACCGTGGTCTACTACCTGCAGCAGGCTGGCCTGACCGTGGAGGCCACTTTGTCCAACGACGGTACTACCGACCTGTTCACCACCCGCGATTATGACATTGGCTTCAAAGGCTTGAGCTCCTTCTCCATGGGTGAGTGGTACGCTGAGTATGCCAGCAACAGCGCCACCTTCGCCAACATCTTCGGCGGCGATACTACCTTCGACGCTGCGATTGCCGACTTCAACGCTGCTATCACCACCGAGGAGCGCAACGCCGCTCTGACTGAGCTGCAGGAGCTGGAGCAGGCCAACCTGTATAAGTTCCCCCTGTTTACCATTGGCAACTATGTGTATGTGAACAACCGTGTGGTGCTGCCTGAGGGCGTGGAGTTCTGCAATCCTCTCTTCGTCAATGACATCGACTACGAGAACTGGACTCTCAACTGATCCTCCCGTCGGTATGCCGGGCAGCATTACAGATTAGCGAAACAATAAGGCGCGGGGCCTTCCGGCGAGTATCTCCCCGGAAGGTCCCGCCGCCCTATCCGGCGGGCGATAAGAGGCATATGAACGGCATGCCCCACGCCCTTTTTCCGTAGCCGGACCTTAAAAAATCGGCCCCTTCCGAACAATTTGGTTTGTGAGAGAAAAATGGGAGTGAGAGCATGCTCAAATTTATTCTGAAAAAAATTGCCCTAATGATCCCTATGCTCCTTGTCATCAGTCTGATCGTATTCCTCGGCCTGCGCGCCACCGGTGTGGACCCCATCACCTACATGGTGTCTATGGAGGTCCAGGCCCAATCGCCGGAACTGGTGGCAGAACTGCGGGAGAGCCTGGGACTCAACGATCCGCTGTTGGTACAGTATGTGCGTTGGCTGGGTGAACTGTTGCGGGGTGACCTGGGATACTCCTTTGAGGGGCAGAAAATTGCGGACATCATCGCCGTCCGATTGCCCTATACGCTGGAGCTGTCCGGATACGCCCTGCTGTTCAGCTCCATCATCGGTATTGCCATTGGTATTTTAAGCGCCATCCGGCAAAACGGCATAGTGGACTATGTCGGCCGGGTCTTTGCCGTGCTGGGCCAGGCTGTGCCTCAGTTCCTGGTTGGTATCCTGCTCATCCAGCTTTTCTCCATTAAGCTGGGCTGGTTCCCCGTGGCCAACCGGGTAGATCCCAACGCCACCAACGCCTTTGTGGATGCCTTCCTTCACCTTTTCCTGCCAGTGACAACGCTGACCATCGGCATGGTGGCTGTGCTGATGCGTTATGCCCGCAATACCATGTTAGATGTGCTCAACAGCGACTACATCAAGACCGCCCGCTCTAAGGGTATCCCGGAGTGGAAGGTGTATATGAAACATGGCTTCCGCAACGCCATGAAGCCGGTGCTCATCATCCTCATGTTCCGTATCCCCGGCCTGATTGGCGGCTCGGTGGTCATCGAGACGGTATTTTCCTATCCCGGCATCGGCCTGACTATGACCAACTCCATCGTTTCCAATGATTACCCAACCGTTATGGTCATCACACTCATCATCGCCGCAGTCATGTTGGTCTGCTCTTTCATGGTAGATGTGTTCAACGCCCTGCTAGATCCCCGTGTCCGCCTGGGTGAATAAGGAAAGAGAGGAGAAACACTATGAGTGAATTGACTAACGTCAGCATCAAAGAGCAAAATAAAAGTGCCGCCTCCTCTTTGCTGAAAAAGAATATCCGCAAATTCCTGCGCAATAAACTGGCGGTTCTGGGCCTTGTGATTGTTGTGACCATGGTGGTGGCCTGTGTGGCCTGTGCCATTGCGGGGGTCGATTACGCCACCCCCGACTTGGCTAATATGAAGAGCAGTCCCGGCAATGGCCATCTCTTTGGCACTGACACCATCGGCCGCGACCTCTTCGCCCGCGTCATGTTCGGTGGGTGCTACTCCATTTTCATTGGCGTGTTCTGCTCAGTGGTCTCTGGAATCATTGGTGCAGTGCTGGGCGCCATCGCCGGTTACTTCGGCGGCAAGGCTGATATGGTTCTGGTGCGAATCTCCGAGCTTTTTCAGACCTTTCCCCAGCTAGTGCTGGTGATGATGCTGGTGGCCATCCTTGGTACTCGAGGCATGGTGAACATCCTGCTGATCTTTGTCTTTACCGGTTGGATGACGACTTTCCGTATGGTTCGTAATGAGTTTTTAAGCCTCAAGGGCGAAACCTATGTTAAAGTCTGTGAGGCGTTTGGCATGAGCCGGAGCAACATCATGTTCAAACAGATCTTGCCCAACATCATGACGCCTATCATTGTCTCCACCACCACCAACGTAGCGGTCTATATCCTGCAGGAGGCCGCGCTGAGCTTTATCGGCTTGGGTATCCAGGACAGCACTCCCACATGGGGAAACATCCTCAACGCAGCTAAAAGCGTTGCGGTGGTCACCAACCAGTGGTGGATTTGGGTTTTCCCGGGCCTCGCCATTACCTTGTTCGTTCTGGCAATCAACTTCCTGGGCGATGGCCTACGAGATGTGCTGGATGCCAAGCAGCAGTAAGGAGGGGCGGTTATGGACAACAGAGAGATCATTCTGGATGTAGAAAATCTAAATACTAGCTTTATTTCTGACCGAAAAGAGGTCAAGATCGTCAAAAATGTCTCCTTCCAGCTCAAACGGGGCAGTACCTTGGCTGTGGTGGGCGAGTCCGGCTGCGGCAAGAGCGTGACGATGAACTCCATTATGCGCTTTCTGGGTAGCAATGCCCGGGTCAAAGCCGACAAGATCCAGTATAACGCCCTGAGAAACGGGGAGGTCAGCGAATACCGCCTGGAGAGCATCAAAAAGCCTCACGGGCCCGAGATGCGCGCCCTGCGCGGTCCCGAGATGTCTATGGTGTTCCAGGACCCGATGTCCAGCCTGAACCCCGTCTATAAGGTGGGCGACCAGGTGGCTGAGGGCCTTTTGCAGCACAACAAAGGCATGACCAAGAAACAGGCTCGTGAAAAGGTGTTGGAGATGTTCCGCAAGCTGGGTATCCCTGACCCTGAGGAGCGCATTGACTGCTATCCCCACCAATTCTCCGGTGGCATGAAGCAGCGCGTGGTTATCGCCATCGCCATGATCTGCAACCCGGAGCTCATCATCTGTGACGAGCCCACCACCGCTCTGGATGTGACCATCCAGGCCCAGATCATGGAGCTTTTGAAGGAAATGCAGGTCAAGGACGGCAAGAGCATCATCCTCATCACCCACAACATGGGACTGGTGGCCGAGATGGCCGACGAGGTGTGCGTGATGTACATGGGCCGCGTGGTGGAGTTCGGCAGCCTGGAAGACGTATTCGACCGCACCAGCCACCCCTATACCCAGGCACTGCTCCGCTCGGTGCCGGTGCTGGGCCTTGCTGATGGTCAGAAACTGGAGACCATTCCCGGTTCTACTCCAAACCCGGCCGACCTAAAGGGAGGGTGTGAGTTTGCTGACCGCTGTCCCTTCTGTACCGACGCCTGCCGGGCTAAAGACATCCCCATGTTTGAGCTATCTCCCGGCCACCGCGTGCGCTGCCTGAAATACCAGGAATTCCCGGAGGTGCTGTAAGATGAGTGAGAAAAAAGAAATAATCTTCAAGGTTGAGAATCTCCGCACCTGGTTCCCCATCACCAAAGGCGCCTTCAAGAAGGTGGTCGGCCATGTGAAGGCCGTGGACGGCGTGAGCCTGGACGTCTACCGCGGTGAGACCCTGGGCATCGTGGGCGAGTCCGGCTGCGGCAAGTCCACCCTGGGAAAGACCCTCATGATGTTGGAAAAGGCCACTGACGGCCAGGTTCTGTTCAATTACGACGGTGAGTTCCGGGACATCACCAAATTCAACGCCAAGGAGATGTTCGACTTCCGAAAGAAGGTCCAGATGGTGTTCCAGGACCCCTATTCTGCCCTCAACCCCCAGAAAAAGATATACACCTCCTTTGAAGAGCCTTTGAAGGTCCACGGCGTCAACTCCGAGGTGGAGCGGGAGGCGATCATGCAGCGGGTGCTGAAGATGGTCAACATCCAGCCCGACTACCTGGCACGGTATCCCCACGAGTTTTCCGGAGGCCAGCGGCAGCGGCTGTGCATTGCCCGCGCCCTGGAGGTCATGCCCGAGGTTCTTATTTGCGATGAGCCCGTGTCCGCCCTGGACGTGTCGATCCAGGCCCAGGTGCTCAATCTGATGAAGGACATCCAGAAGGAGCTGAATCTGACCTATCTCTTCATTGCCCACGACTTGAGCGTGGTGCAGTACATGTCGGGTCGTATCGTGGTCATGTACTTAGGAAAGATCGTGGAGGTGGCTGACTCTAGAGCCCTCTACGACGAGCCGCTGCACCCCTACACCAAGGCGCTGCTATCCGCCATCCCGGTGCCTGACATCCACACCAAAAAGAAACGTCAGGTACTGGAGGGCGAGGTGCCAAGCCCCATCCACAAACCCAGTGGCTGCGCCTTCCATAACCGCTGTCCCCACTGTATGGAGATCTGCAAGCAGGTGGACCCCGCCATGACGTGCCACGGCGCACCTGGTCATATGGTGGCCTGCCATCTGTATAACCAAGATAACCAAGAACCACAGGTCTGACCTGATTTGGAGAAAGGAACAGCCATGCTACTATCCTTGGAGAGTACCTGGGACGTGCTGGTGGCCGGAAGCGGGATCGCCGGCCTTTCGGCCGCCCTAGAGGCGGCGGAGGCCGGTTGTTCCGTTGTGTTGCTGACCAGCACCCATCTCTTTTCCGGCTCCAGCTTTTACCCCGGCACCTGGGGGCTGGGCCTCATCGGGCCGGAAAACAAATCCGATCAGGAGGATCTGTGCCGCTCCATCCAGGGGGTGGGATGCGGTATGGCAGACCCGGCTCTGGTGGAGGCCTTTGTGGAGAACATTACCCCTGCCATTGAGAAGTTGCGGCAGATGGGGGTGAAGCTGCGCCGGGCGGTACAGAAGGAGCAGAGGGAGTTTATCCCCTGTTTTGACCACAAGGCCCGGGACTGGAACGGCCTGGAGTTTGACAGCGTCCGTCCCGTGTTCGCCAAACGGCTGGAGGCCTTGGACATCACCACTCTGGAGGGCTGCGAGATAGTGGAGCTGGTCCGCAACGGGGACCGGGTCTGCGGCGTAGTGGCCATCCAGGACGGTACGCTTCACTACCTGGGCTGCCGCTCACTGGTGCTGGCCACCGGCGGATACGGAAGCATCTTCCGTTACCACCTATGCACCGGTGATGTGACTGGGCTGGGGCAGGCCCTGGCGCTGGAGGCGGGGGCAACTCTAATTAACATGGAGTTTATGCAGATGATGCCGGGCTATCTCTCTCCTGCGCCTAAGACCATTTTCAACGAAAAGGCCTTTCGCTTTTCTCATTTCTGCCGGGGAAACGGTAGGCCGTTGCTCCCCACCGGTGAGGAGACCCAACTTTTGCTAGAGGAACGCTCTAGCCATGGGCCGTTTACCAGTCGCCTTTCAGACTGTGCGGTGGATCTGGCCATCTTCCGGGCATTTCTAGACGATCCCGCCGGCGTGGAGGTTACCTATTCCAGGGAAATGCAGGACGACCCGCCCGAGTTCATCCGCACTTACTTCGACTGGTTGGAGCGCGAAAAGGGACTCACCGCCGCCGATCCGATCCGGGTGGGGATCTTCGCCCACGCAGCCAACGGCGGTGTGGCTATCGACACCAATGCCTTTACCGGTGTTCCGGGCCTCTTTGCCTGCGGGGAGGTCACCGGCGGAATGCACGGAGCAGACCGCATAGGAGGGCTTTCCACCGCCAACGGACTGGTCTTTGGCGGCAGGGCAGGGCAGGCGACGGCCGCCTCATGCGTGCAAGTCCCGCTTGCGCCGGATCACTGTCACTTTGCCCCCTGGAGCTGGCGGGAGTGTTCCCACCTGCGCCGCCGGATGCAGGATGTGATGTTCCGCAGCGCCATGGTGCTGCGCAGTGGACAGGGGCTCAGTGCCGCCCTGGAGGAGCTGGATGCTTTGGAATCCGGAGCTGTGCGGGAGCCGAGCGGGCCAACTGCCGCTGTGGCCGATTCCCGCCACCTGGCTGGACAGCTCACTACCGCCCGTGCCATTCTCCGCGCTGCCCTACTACGACAGGAGAGCCGTGGTTCCCATTGCCGGGAGGACTTTCCTAACCCCGATCCGTCCCTGGCGCGACCCATTCGGGTCAGCCTACGCAGCGGTGTCCCTGACGCCCAATTTGAGAAAGAAGGTTTTATATGATCTATACCACCATGGACCGCCTGTACCGTTACCGTGGCCTGTGCCCCTCTTTGGACACCGCTATCGACTATCTGGCCTCCGCTGACCTATCTGCCCTCAAGCACGGGCGCAACGAGGTAGATGGGGATAATGTGTTTATCAACCGTTTTGACTACACCACCCTTCCCGAGACGGAGGCAACCTGGGAAGGCCATGCCCAGTATGCCGACCTCCATGTAGTCCTCTCTGGGGAGGAGCGTATTGGTATAACGGATGCCGCTCACCTCACGCCCACCACGCAAGATGAGACCGTTGATTTCATTGGCTACGACGGACCGGTAGACACCTGGTGCCCCATGGCCCCCGGCGCTGTCCTCATCGTGTTTCCTGAGGATGTTCACATGGTCAAGGTGCAGAAGGATGGCCCAGTGCAGGTGGAAAAAGCCGTATTTAAACTAAAGGTCTGACCCGTTCGATGACATATGTGTGCTTTTGTCGGTAGGGAATGCAAAGTGGGGTGCCTTTCGTTCGAACATCAATAAGGACAAAGATGACCACATCAGCTCTTCCAGAGTCATTTAATTAATAATGCTGTATTTGCAGGATTACTGGTTTTGTAGGCGTATCGAAGCAGGCGGTCTATAGGCGATACAAAGGCAAGTTGCATACTGTGTGCGCTTCGTATGCTCATACGGTACAGGGGGTCTTGTATCTATCAGAGCAGGCTGAAACGCTAATAATACAAGACTTATGCAAAATGACTGCGCCGCTGTACTGGATCAGACCGGGATTGTAGAAATCCTTACACTACCAAAAGTGACATGGTATCGTTTCAAAAGGAAAGCAAGTGAAATAAATATTGACCGCCATCTCAATGTGTTGAGATGGCGGTATCCCTGCTTAAAGAGAGAGGTCTTTCTATAGGTAGCGAGGGCAAAACAATTTTGATACAGTGTATAACAAAGAAATACATTTCGTTCACAATCAATGTGGCCGGCAGGATAGTTCCTGCCGGTCTATATTTTGTTACAGACTTTCTAGCTGTCTTTTTAATTCTGCGTCATTCAACTCCCCACATTCAGAGCGCCTTAGCAAGTCCTGTGCTCTGGCTATAGCGGAGTTCCACTCATCCACACTAATCTTCTTACGGTTCTTCCTCTGCTTCAAACGGTTATAGGTACGGGCGTATTCCAACTGGGCTGGAGTGCGATTAGCTTTGCCCTGGGCCTCCTTCCGGTGAGCACCTACTTTCCTGCAGGTGCGTTCTGTCTCACCTGGAGCAATATTGTTGCAGTAGCAGGTGTTGTAGCCTGCGGTCAGGAGAAAATATTTTCCGCAGTTGTGGCAGCGGCGCGGCACATTCCCCACAGCCAGCCCTCGGTAGAACTCCACTTCTAAAAAGCTGATCAAACCAGGGAACTCCGTCTGTTCAACCAAAATAATTTTGTCCTCACCCGTGGGAGACATCATGGGTACAAAAGCCACTTTGAGTGGAAAGCAGTGATCGAAAGGCTCCTCGTCATGGTTTGCGACCTTGGCTGTCATCATGTCGCTATAAAACTGAAAAACGCCTACTGCGTAGGCCTCGGAATTTCTCCGCTCCAAGGGTTCAAAGTAACTGTCCAGCATCAGAGAAATCTGTTTTCGAAACACACGCAAGATTTCCGTTATACCTACTATGCCACGCAAACGCATTTCTACTTCTGCTCTAGCTTCACTGGGCAGATAACGAATCCCACCCCAAAATGTTTCCAGCAGGTCAGCGTTTTGGAAAAGTGGCTGTGACCAGTCAATATTCAGATCCCGATAGACCGGAAGTGCGGACACTAGAAGCCAAACTTCCTGTAGTTTTTTCTGTGCTCGCTCCACGGATTCCTGTGTGTCTTCCTGCCACACAGATTGTATAGCGTGATAAACATCCAGCAGACTTTGATCGAGCCGAAGCAATTCCGACTCCTCCAAGTTCAAAATGTCTACCATACACTGCCCAATTGGATATTCACGTTCACCAATAAAAATGCGGTCGCTGTAGAAGAGTGCCGTAAAAGCATCTACTGCATCCGTAAAAATATCCTCTGTATCAAGTGGCTCGTTTTTCATGTGGCCTCCTGTTTGTAGCCGATAGACTTTTGGGATTTACCCAACCTGCCCTGAAACCATTGAACTCTTGTTTGAGCTTTGTTACCATCGTATCGGATAGAATCAAATAAGTCAATCGGAGGTAATGATACATGAAAAAATCGGTCTATAAAAGCTATGATGATCTGCCGCTGTTTCTCAATTCGGAAATGGTGACGCAGGTGCTGGGCGTATCACCGTCCAGTGCGTATGAGTTAATGCATGAACCAGGATTCCCAGTGCTGCGCATCGGGAGCCGCATGGTGGTGCCCAAGGAACAGTTCATCCAATGGGTGACTGAACACACGGAGGGAGGGAACTGCAAATGAATACACTTTTCCGTCTGCGTGATTCCAAACAATGCCGCTTCCAAATGCCAAATGATGTTTGGAACTGGGAACTGAAGCCACAGGGCTTTGCTATCCTTGCCTATCTCTGCTATCTCCATACGCACCGCAAAAATTTTGCGGTACCAGGTGCGGATGAGATCGCAGCCCAACTGCACATGAGTGTGGACATGGCTATGGAACAGCTCGATCAACTGAACCATCGCGGACTGATCAAGGAAAACGGGGTTCCCATGTTCAAGAATGCCGGCAAGAACTTTTTCTCTCTGCCCAATGAACTGTTCTTTCTGAATACCGGTCACGGTGCGATCACAGTCTACGCCTATCTGCTCTACTGCGAAGACCGCCGCACGCATCAATGCCATCCAAGTTACCGTACCATCTCGGAAGCTGTGCATCTTACGGTGGCTACTGTGATGAAACATATCACAAAGTTGGTAGACAGAAAGTTCATCACGGTGAAGAACACGACCTACGTCGACAGACAGGGGATGAAACGAAATGGCAACAACCTGTACACCATCCTGCCGATCCAAGCGGCCATGGACCATTGTTACCAGCAGCAGATGCTTCGATTGGAATAACGGACGCTTATTCAGCAACAGGGCAAGAATCCCCTTCGTAGCCCGCTGTAAGGCGCTGTGTGCCACATTTCAAGGCTGGGCAGAGTCCCTCTGCCCGCCGCCGGGTCTGGAGAAGAGCGCAGGGCATTTTGCGGAAGAGCAGGAGAAACTGCCGGGGTCATGTGCCCCACGGCAGGGCCACAACTGCCCGCAGTGCGGGCAGTTTCAGGGGAGGACGAGGGCGTTCCAAAATCAAAAATTTTCCCATTAGGGGGTTCTCTAGGAGTAAAACCCAAAGATTACAGGCTATTTCACGGCGTTCCTACGAAAAAAGGAGGTTTCAAAGCATGGTTATCGGGAAAGAGAAATTTGCCCTCTGGATCACACCGGAGGCCAAAAAAGAAGTGGAAGCTCACTACAAACAGGACAACTGCAAAAGCCAGAGCGAGTACATTGAGAAGGCGGTCCGGTTCTACTCCGGCTACCTGGATACGAAACACGCGGAAGCCTACCTGCCCCGTGTCCTCTCCGACGTGCTGGAGGGAAAGTTAGGAGCCTTCGGAAAACGCGTGGGCCACCTACTGTTCAAACAGGCGGTAGACCAGGATATCATGGCGAACCTGGTTGCCTACCTGAGCAATGTAGATCTGGACAAGCTGCAAAAACTCCGGGTCCGCTGTGTAAAAAATGTGAAAGAGACCAATGGGGAAATTAATTTCGAGGACGCGTTCCGGTTCCAGAAGGAGATTACCGAATGAACGGTCTTATTCAAAAGTCCGGTTATATCAAGCCGGGCAGCGGCGGTGGATGTTATGCCGAGTACATTGCCACACGGGATGGCGTAGAAATGATTGAACCTGCGGCGAGTGGCTACCTGGAATACATGGCTGAGCGGCCCCGCTCTCACGGCTTGTTTTCCGTAGACGGCCCCGCCGACCTGGAGAAAACCATGGAAGAGATCAATGCACACGCTGGTCCGGTATGGACCTTTGTCTATTCTCTGAAGCGAGAAGATGCTGCACGGTTGGGTTACGAAAACGGTGATAGCTGGCGCAGATTGCTGCTGGCTCATCAGACAGAGCTGGCAACGGCGATGAAAATTCCGCCCAGCAGCTTTCGGTGGTGCGCTGCCTTCCACGATGAGAAGCACCACCCACACATTCACATGATGGCATGGTCCAATGATCCAAAGCAGGGTTACCTGACCGAGCGCGGCATTGAGCAGATGCGCTCTCAACTGTCCAATGACATTTTTCAGGACGAGCTGCTATCCCTGTATCAGCAAAAGGATATCTCGTATCAAGAGGTACGAGACACAGCTGCGGAAGCCATGGGGCAGCTCATCCGAGAAATGAAGTCCAGTCTATGTGACAGTCCGGTCATTGCGGAGCAGGTGGAAACGCTGGCTGAAATGTTGTCAGAAACGAAAGGCAAGAAGGTGTATGGTTACCTGAAAAAGCCAGTAAAGGCCCGGGTGGATGCCATCGTGGATGAACTGGCCAAGCTCCCGGAAGTGGCGGAGTGCTATGACCACTGGAACCGGCTGCGGGATGAACTGGAACGGTACTACAAGGACACACCCAGAGAACACAAACCACTGTCTCAGCAGCAAGAGTTCAAAGCTATCAAGAACATGGTCATCCGGGAGGCGGACAATCTCCAGCTGGGTGTATTCACCTTCGAGGATGCGCAGATGAAGGATGAAGTGGACGAAGACAAGGATGCTGTGCTCCATGCCTGGTCATCCCGGTGGGAGATGGCGGAGACCTATCAGAACGCAAAAGAAATCCTTTCGGTCTATGAAAACACAGAGGAAGAAAAAGCGGAACAGGTGCAAGTGCTGGAGCAGCTCTGGAGTTCAGGTTTCACCGTTGCTGCGCATCAGCTGGGCAAGTGCTGGCGGGATGGCCTTGGCGTTCTTCCAGATGACAAAAAAGCGGAGCTGTGGTTTCAATGTGGCGCGGAAGCTGGTCATGACTTCTCCCAGTACGCGCTGGGCAAGCTGCTGCAAAGTCAGAAGAGAATCAACGAAGCCGTGTCCTGGTATGAGAAAGCGGTAGAGCTGGGCGATCCGTATGCCGCTTATCAGCTTGGCAAACTCTATCTCCAGGGAGAGCAGGTGCAAAAGGATGTGGCTAAGGCGCTGGAGTATCTGACCCAATCTGCCGAACAGGGCAACCAGTACGCGCAGTACACCTTGGGTAAGCTGTACCTGACAGGGGAAGAAGTGGCGCAGGATCAGGAGCAGGCATACAACTGGCTCTGGGAGTCTGCATCCCAGGGAAACGAGTATGCACAGTTCCTTCTGGATCACTTTGACGACAGCCACAGGCCCAATGTGCTCCTTGCCGTCACAAGCTTGCTCCACCACATGGGCCGGATCTTCCAGGACAACTCCGTGCCGCCTGCAGTCCCGACGGGTCAGCAGATGGATCGAAAACTCAGGGGGAAGATCCAAGAGAAGAAGATTGCGATGGGCCACAAGCCGGATGACCATGAGGAGGAGCAGACTATGGGGGGCATGACCATGGGATAAAAATACCGGGCAGTCCGAAACTGCCCGGTAAATGTGCAAATTATGAAAGGTCAATTTCCATACTCATATGCGGGATCTGAATTGCATCTTCAAAGAAATCAATTAGCTGATCCATAACCCCTTGTGCCGCATAAATCGTAGCAATCATAAATGTGTCCGGGTCCACATCTGCTAAGGCAAACTCATAGCCAAGATGCTGAATCCACTGCGCAAAGAAAAGCCGCTGAGTACGGCCATTCCCCTCACGGAAAGGGTGCAGCATGTTGATGGTGTGGTAAAAGTCCGCTACTTCTTCCGCTAACTGTCGATGGGACAATCCGTCTGGATGAAAGGTGCTCAATCGCTTAAAACAGGCGCCCGCACAGGATTCAATCTCATCTGGGGAAACAAATGCCGTACCCTTTTTTGAAATACTGATAGAGCGCACTTGACCAGCCCAATCATAAAGATCGCAAAATAGGAAATGGTGAATACGCTTGTAATGATCAAAGTCAAACTCACCCTGGATCGGCTGTTGATCCAACAGGCTTGCCTTGCCCAAAACGACAGCAGCTTCTGTTTCGGCCAATACAGACTCATCCTGTATCCCCAGTTTGTTGATGAGACAGGTTGTTCCGGGATAGCAGCCGTCGGTTATCGCGTCGATACTGTAAGCCATACTACCCCTTCTTCCTGTCGGGTATAACGCGGGCCAGATATTGCTCCAGCGTAATCTCGCCGGAAAGCAACTTGCGGCAAAGATCTTTACAGGTATTTGATACCGAAAATCCTTCCATTTGCAAAGATAGCTCGGCGGATCGAATGGACCGGTCAATGGAGTTGGACATTTGGAAAACCTCCATTACAGAAGTTGGTTGATGTATGCATTGTAACATAAGAGTCCGGCTGATGCAAACCGAATACAATGGGCAATTTTAGTACAGTGTATAACAAAGAAAGCTCCCGTGCAAATGATAACAGTTTGATAATTGTGGTCAAAAGCCCTGGCTATTCTCTCGGTTCTTCGGTATTGTGTGTTGCTGAAAAGGAGGCGGTACACATAAACGACTACATGAAAGCCCTGCACCAGCGGTTCTACCGGGAACCGGACTTCAGTGAAATGGAAGAGGACATCGAGAAAACCCGTCAGGAGGTACGGGACTGCCTGGACAAGCTGCAGCGACGCAGGCTCATGCATCTGGTGGACACGCAAAACCTGCTGCGGGAGGAGACCTCCCTGGCCAGCTTCACCGCTGGATTCAAACTGGCCTGGGAATTGAGCAAAGAACTGGAGGCGGACGGCCTGTACTCCTTCGATGAGGAGGAGACAGAGCGTGTCTGCCGTCAAGTAGGAAAGGAGGAGTGAGCATATGGGAAAGCGAAGACCATCTGGAGACGGTATGGTGCGCAAGCGGGAAGATGGCCGCTGGGAGGGCCGCATCGTGGTGGGCCACAAGGAAAACGGCGCTTCCATCTTCCGGTACATCTACGCAGACTCCCAAAAGGAGCTGACTGCCAAACTCCGGCAGAACATCAACGCCTATCAAGGTGTGAACCTGACCGAGGAAAGCAGCATGACCCTGTCCCAGTGGCTGGACAAGTGGTTGGAGGAATATATCAAAGGGACCGTTCGGGAGAGTACGCTGGAGGGATACCGAAAAGATATTATGAACCATGTCATCCCGTACTTGGGGGAAAAGCCGCTGAGGAAGGTCACTGCGGCGGATTTGTGTTCCCTCTATCAAAAGCTTTTGGAGCGAGGACGAATGAAAGACGGAAATCATGAGGCTGGACTGAGCCCGACCACCGTCCGTAGCATTCATAACATCATCCACCACGCGTTGAGAACTGCAGCTGAAAATGGGCTGCTTCCCGCTAATCCGGCTGAAGCCGTTACGCCGCCCAAGGTTGTGAGTCAAGCAAAGAAAATTCTCAACCACGATCAGCTGGATACCTTCAAAGCGGCGGTCAAACAAGACTGGATCTGGCGGGACTTCTTCCTCACGGAACTGACCACCGGCCTGCGGAGAGGGGAACTGTGCGGCCTCAAGTGGTCAGATTTCGATGAAGAGGCCGGGACCTTAAATGTATGCCGTACTATCCACGCCCGGAAAGGCGGCGGGGTGGAGGAAGGGACGACCAAGACCTATGCGGGCACCCGAACCATCCTGCTTCCGTCCAGCACAGCCCAGCTTCTGCGGGAGCGAAAAAAGTCCGCCCTGACGGAATGGATCTTCCCTGATCTGCTCTGCCCGGAGAAGCCGGTCAGTCCGGGCAGTGCCTACCGGCGACTGAAAGGCTTATTGGAGGAGGCCGGACTGCCTGATCTTCGGTTCCACGATCTGCGCCATACCTTCGCCACCCATGCCCTGGCCAGCGGGGTGGATGCCAAGACCCTGTCCGGCATCCTGGGCCATACGAAGGCCAGCTTCACCCTGGACACTTATACCCATGTGACCGGAGATATGCACCGTAACGCCGCTGAGATCGTAGGGGACTTTATGACAGAGCTGTTGGGAGAGGAGATGGAACCGTGGCAAAGCAGCGAAAGCGGGGAGACGGCAGTCTCCACCTGAGAAAGGATGGCCGCTGGGAGGGGCGGTATGTGGTAGGCCATGACGAGAAGGGCCGTCCAAAGACGAAAAATGTGCTGGCCAGGACCAAGGGGGAGTGCGCAGCCAAGCTGAAGGCCCTGAAAGAGAGCCTCAAGGGTACAGAGCCGAAGCGGCCCAAGGGGGACATGACCTTCGGGGCCTGGCTGGATCACTGGTACCAGACCTACTGCAAACCGGCCATCAAGCCAAAGACCCAGGCGGACTACGAAAACCGCATCTATCAGCACATTATCCCGGAGCTGGGACACATCCTCCTTTCCCAACTGTCCCAAAGCGATCTCCAGCAGTTTTATCACCGTCTGAAACAGGGCGGGCGGCTTCGGCGGGTGGAGCAGTACGGTCCGGGGCTGTCTGACCGCATGGTGAAAAGCTGCCATGTGACCTGCCGCATGGCCCTGGACAAGGCGGTGGCAGAGGGGCTGATTCTGAAAAACCCCGCCGCAAACTGCAAAGCGCCGGCCACCCATCCCAGGGAAATG
>NZ_JBQKJL010000016.1:0-67476 GCF_052117285.1 Lawsonibacter sp. LCP25S3_E2 | reverse complement strand
CACGAAATGATGCTTTTGTCAAGCCCTGTTTTGAATTATTACGAAAAAAATCCTCCTACCCTCTCATTTCTGAGGGTAGGAGGATTTGTCAGCTTAACTTACTGACATTGGCCAATTTGGCCGGGACCATTTTTTATCCTTCTATCGCACTTTTGGCTGCGTCCATATCATTGGCCACCACCAGCAGTACCGAAGCACCCCGCTGTTCTGTCAGAGCACCCTCCAGCTTGGGAATCTCTCCAGGGCGGTAGCTCTCATTGGTGGCAATCTGGCCCTCCACATAGGCCTTCAGCGCTTCCAGTGCCTTTCCCGCCTTTTCCTCATCGGGCAGCACCAGCACTGCCCCCTCTTCACAGGTGGCTCCTGCCGAGCGCTGCACCGCACAGTCCTGGAGATCCTCCCGGACCAGCCCGTAGTCCCCCAGCTTATAGAGGGCAAAGGCGGTATCGCCGTCCAGCTCTTCCAGGGTCTCAGAAAAAGCTCCCGCCTCCACCATGGCACTTACCAAGTCGGTGGAATAGGCCTTTTCTTCCTTACCCCCGCCGCATCCGGCCAGCACACACAGGCCCATGGCTGCGGCCAGGGCCAAACTCATCAGTCTTTTCATGGTTTTGTTCCTCCTTACCCCATCGCCTTGCGCAGCAGTCCCACTCCAATGGGCGTGGGTCCGGTATGCACCCCGATGGTCATTCCTATCTGATAGGGCTTTTTGACCTCAGGCCGGTCGTAGCCCCGCTCCAACAGGCCCTCATAGACCTGCCGGGCAAATTCCCGATGCTCCTCCTGGTCCAGGCCAAACCCGGTAGCCAGGATGTACTGATTCAAATCCAGCCGTTCCTTCTCCACATACCGGAAAAAGAGCTCCCGCACCCGAATCAAGGACTTTTTCCGGCCCTGGGCAATGCCGTCGGTGACCAGTTCCCCATTTTCATAGCCGATGAGAGGCTTTACCCGGAGAAGTGCCCCTGTGGTGGCAGCCGCTTTTCCGATTCTTCCCCCATGGCGCAGATATTCCAGATCGTCCGTGGTAAAGAAGATCCGCCCGGTCTGGGGCAGCTCCTCCAGGGCGGCCACCGCCTGTTCCAACGTCAGATCCAAGTCCCGCAGCCGCACCGCCTCCTCTACCAGCAGGCCCTCCAGCACGGTGGCCAGTCTGGAGTCCATCACATAGATCGGTACCTGTGGGAACTCCTCCTGCAGCTCCGCGGCGGCGTTTCTGGCCGTCTGGTAGGAACCGCTGAACTGTCCGTTGAGACAGATGCACAAGATGGGAATACCCTGTTTGGCAATGGGGCAAAATGCCTCCAGATAATCCTCCATGGTGGGCATGGAGGTTTTGGGAAAGACTCCTGGCAGCGCAGCCATGCGCTGGTAGAATTCCCGTGTTGGGATGTCCCGTTCCTCTCGGTAATAGGTCTCGTTCCCCAGGGCGGCATAATAGGATACCATCTCCACCCCAAGGCTCTGGCACCTCTCTCGTCCCAGATCACAAGAGCTGTCACTCACAATTTGGAACTTCATATGCTTCTCCTTTGTTCTGTGGCCCGATTCCCTCTCTCCTGGGCCATACCCGTGTCCCACCCGGTGGGAATTAGCGTAAAGTATACACCCTTTTTACAGAAAACTCAACCGCAAATTATTTTATTTGCATGATCCGGCCCCTTTTCTTCCTGCCGGATCGTTCCCAGCTCTTTTTCTCCCCTTCCAAATCTCTGCTATCCAGCAGCATAACGGCACAAGGTAGAGATAAAAGGCAAAGGGCAGCACCGAGGTCCCAACTCCCATAGTAGCCAGAGGAACGCTGCAGGCAATGGCCCAGGGCACCAGCCCCGCCAAATTGATCACCGAGTTTCCAATGTTGGCCGCCATCTCCATGGGCGGCAGTTCCCGGCGGCGGTATTCCTCCCGTGTGAGCTGGGCACTGAGGACCGTGCCCACCGTCTGGTTACAGAACAGCATGCAGGTACCCAAGGACAGCAGGACATGGGTGGCAAACAGGCCAATCCGGTCCATGAGCCACCCCATTTTCTCCACCACCGGGTTCAGAAACCCGGTCCCGCTGAACAGCCCGGAGTAGGCGCAGGACAAAACCACAATGATTGCCACATCCAGCATAGAGCAAAGCCCGCCGCCTGACAGGATCTCCCGCAGTTCCGGCTCCGCGGCCTCGTATCCAGTCACACAGGCCCACAGCAGCTGCCCTGGGTCCATATGCTGAAGCAGCAGCGCACATAAGACGGACAGGACACAGCTGACCAGGATCGCCCCCACAGCACTCATCTTTATCCACGGCAGCACCAGCAGCGCCACCGCAGGCAAAATAACCGGCCAGCTCAGATGAAAGCCGGTGGACAGCGCCTGTAAAATCGCTCCATCCACCTGGTGAATCGGGTAAATCGGGGATAACACTGCGTAAATCACCAACGTGATGGAAAAGGGCAGCAGCGTATCCCGCCACATGCGGCTGCGAAACGCCCTGTCGTCCACACCCGCCACTGCTGCCGCTACCGCTGCGGCAGAGGAGGCCGGGGAGAGCCGCTCTCCCACATAAATTCCTGACATGATCGCCCCACTGGCAGCCAGCAAATTTGCGCCGCCGCTGCGGGCAATGGTCATAAGGATCACCCCCGCCGTCCCCACCACGCCAAAGGAGCTGCCAAAGGCCATGCTAAACAGGGCAGGCAGCAGAAAAGCTACCAACAGGAAGGTATTGGGCGTGATCAGAGAAACACCAGTGCGCACAAAAAATGCCACCGTCCCTCCTGCCCGCCACAGGGCAGTGAGCAGACCAATGAGCAGCAAAATCCGCAGTACCTTCCCCGCGGTTTTCATCTCCTTCATCGCCATGCGGCCCAGTTCCGGAGCCGAATAGCCCCGGCGCAGTCCCACCAGGGCAAAGCAAACCAATCCAACCAGCAGCGCCCAGGACAAACTGATCTCCAGCACCATGCACGCTACCACACAACTCAGAAATACAAAGAAAGCCAATAAAAGATCCATTTCTCCCATCCTCTCCGGCCCCATTGTAGCACCTGCCGTTGCTTTTGTCACCCATCGCAATCCTTTTCTCCTCACGAATTTTTGAAAAAGCCCCTCAGATCCCTCCATTCTTTCCTCCCCTTCCCCCTTTCTTTTCCACCTTTGGTGTGGTATAATAATTTGAGTTTGTATGTAAAGGTTGGAATATTTCGTGGGCAATGTTACACTAATTGGAATGCCGGGCTCCGGCAAAAGTACCGTCGGCGTTTTGCTGGCCAAATTTTTGGGCTATGGCTTTTTGGACGTGGATCTGCTCATCCAGCAGCAGCAGAATGCCCTGCTCCAGGAGATTTTGGACAGCCGGGGCGTGGCAGCCTTTTTGGATGCCGAGGAGCAGGCCGTTCTGGGTCTTCAGTGCGACGAGCATGTCATTGCCCCCGGAGGCAGCGCCGTATGCCGGGAACAGGCAGCACTTCATTTGAAGAAACTTGGTCCCGTTGTCTACCTGCGTGTGGAACTGGAAGAGCTTCAGCGCCGCATTCAGAATCTGTCCACCCGCGGTATCGCCATGGAGCCGGGCCAGACCCTGGCAGACGTCATGGCCATGCGCGCCCCCCTTTATGACAAATATGCCGATATCATTGTGGACTGCCCCGCCGGACAGAGTTTGGCTCAGACCGCTCAGGTCGTTTTGGAGCAGCTGCGTCAAAAGGGACTGCTCCCCTGAACATTCCGGCCGTATTTGCGCCCAGCGGACGCACCGTCTTATCGGCCCATTGCACCCCAGCCCGCAGGGAAAAACGCGGGCCGGCCGGGCAGAAAGGCCCGGCTGAATGAGAAAAGGAAGTAATCCATGACATTTCGTGACCTGGGGCTCAGCGCCCCCATTCTGCGTGCCCTGGAAGAACAGGGCTACGCCAAGCCCTCTCCCATCCAGGAGAAGGCCATCCCTCCCGCCCTCATTGGGCGGGACGTCCTGGGCTGCGCCCAGACCGGCACCGGAAAGACCTGTGCCTTCGCCACCCCCATCCTCCAGCGGTTGAATGCCGTCTCTCCGGAGAAGCGGACCATCCGAGCCCTGATCCTTACCCCCACACGGGAGCTGGCCATTCAGATCGGTGAGAGCTTTGATGCCTATGGCAAATACCTGAAGCTGCGCCACGCGGTCATTTTCGGCGGCGTGGGCCAAACTCCCCAGGTGGAGGCCCTGAAAAAGGGAGTGGATATCCTGGTGGCCACGCCCGGCCGGCTGATGGACCTCTATCAGCAGGGCCATGTAGCTCTGGATGGCCTGGAGATTTTTGTGCTGGATGAAGCGGACCGGATGTTGGACATGGGCTTTATCCACGACGTGAAGAAAATTCTCAAATGGCTGCCCGCCCAAAAGCAGACCCTTTTCTTCTCGGCTACCATGCCCCCAGAGATCACCGACCTGGTCAACTCCCTGCTTCATCACCCGGCCATGGTGGCCGTCAACCCCATTTCCTCCCCTGTGGAGGCCATCCGCCAATCCGTTTACCTGGTGGATAAAGGAAACAAGACCAACCTTTTAGCCTATCTGATGAAGAGAAAGGACGTGAAAAACGCCCTGGTCTTTACCCGCACCAAGCATGGGGCCAATAAGGTGGCCAGGGATCTGGGCAAGCTGGGGATCTCTGCCGCCGCCATCCACGGCAACAAGAGCCAGACCGCCCGGCAGCAGGCCCTTTCCGACTTTAAGGCAGGCCGCATCCGCTGCCTGGTGGCCACTGACATTGCCGCCCGCGGGCTGGATATTGAGGCCCTGTCCCATGTGTTCAACTATAACCTCCCCGAGGTGCCCGAGACCTACGTCCACCGCATCGGCCGTACCGGCCGGGCCGGCAAGGGGGGCGAGGCTATCGCTTTCTGCGATTTCGGGGAACAGCCTCTGCTCCGGGACATTGAAAAGCTCCTGGGCAAGCCCATCCCCCAGGTGGCGGACCACCCCTACCCCATGACAAATTTCGAGGCCCCCAAGCGGGACAAAAACGGCAAGATCATCAACGAGGAGGATGCCGAGGCCCGGCAGGCGGCCCGGCAGCTGCGCCAGCAGCGCCAGCAGGCCGGAAAGGCCGCTGAAAAGCATGCGGCGACTCAGGAGATTTCCTACCCCACCCCAGAGGATGTTCTTCCCACCGCAGAAGGCGGAGCGAAAAAATCCCGCCGGCGCAGGAAAAAGGCCGTCTCTGCTCAGCAGTCGCCCACACCTGCCGCCCCCGTGGCTCCTGCCGAGCCCACGCCGCCCATTCACCGCTCTACGCCCCCCAAGCGCGGGGTCCGTGCGGGTACTTTGATGGACACTGGGGATTCTATGCCCCGCACCGATTTCTACCGGCCCAATCCCCTGGACAGCGATGTCATTATGGACGCCACCGCCCGGCTTTTGGCTCCCAGACGGACTTCCCCGTCCGCTGCCCGCCCCGCGCCTCAGAACCCGTCCCATCCCGAGAACCAGGGCAGCCGCCGGAAGAAGAAAAAGCATACCTCCACCCCGTCCAAGCTTCCCCAGCTTCAGCTGGAACAGCTCCCGGCCAAAGGCCAGGAAGGAAAGGGCCACGGAAAAAAAGCAGCCAAACCTGCCCGGTCCGTCCCGCCCACGAAGGGCGAGCGCCCCACCCCCGCCCCTCAAATGAAAAAGCAAGGGGGCGCAAAACGCGCCCGGCATGACCGGCCCCGAGGAATGCCCCCGGAACCCAGGAGATCCCAGACCAAGGACTCCACCGAACAGCCCAGCCTGATGAAGCCGTATTACCTGGACATCGGCCGCTGAGTTCTTGAAACGCTCACATACTGATACGATTTGGAGGAGAAAAAAATGGATTATCAGGCCCTCTATCAACAGAAACTGACCACCCCTGAGGAGGCGGTCAAGGTAGTAAAGTCCGGAGACTGGGTGGACTACACCTGGTGCACCAACCACCCCATCGCCCTGGACAAGGCTCTGGCCGCCCGGAAGGATGAGCTCACCGACGTAAAGGTCCGCGGCGGCGTCACCATGTGGATGCCCGAGATCGCCAAGGCCGACGATGCCGGTGACCACTTCACCTGGCACTCCTGGCACTGCAGCGGCATCGACCGGAAGATCATCTCCAAGGGCATGGGCTATTTCGGCCCCATGCGCTACTCTGAGCTGCCCCGGTTCTATCGTGAGAACCTGGCTCCTGTGGACGTAGTCATGCTTCAGACCACCCCCATGGATGCCCACGGCAACTTTAACTTCGGTCTGGCCGCCTCTCACCTGGCCGACCTGATGAGCCGGGCCAAGTGCATCATCGTGGAGGTCAACCAGAATATGCCCTGGGTCTATGGTCTCACCGGCACGGAGATCAACATCAAGGACGTGGCCTACGTGGTGGAGGGCGACAATCCTCCCGTTGCCCAGCTAGGCGGCGGCGGCGAGCCCACCGACGTGGACCGCGCCGTAGCCAACCTGGTGGTACCCGAGATCCCCAACGGCGCCTGCCTGCAGCTGGGCATCGGCGGTATGCCCAACACCATCGGCGCCATGATCGCCCAGTCCGATCTGAAGGACCTGTCTGTCCACACCGAGATGTATGTAGACGGCTTTGTGGACATGGCCGCCGCCGGCAAGATCACCGGACGGCACAAGGCTCTGGATAAGGGCCGTCAGGTATTTGCCTTTGCCGCCGGCACCCAGAAGCTCTATGACTATGTGAACCGCAACCCCGATGTGATGGGCGCTCCCGTGGACTACACCAACGATGTACGGGTCATTGCCCAGATCGACAACTTTATCTCCATCAACAACGCCATTGACATGGACCTGTTCGGCCAGGTAAATGCTGAGTCCGCCGGCACCAAGCACATCTCCGGCACCGGCGGCCAGCTGGACTTCGCCATGGGCGCTTACCTGTCCAACGGCGGCAAGAGCTTTATCTGTATGTCCTCCACCATCACCGGCAAGGACGGCAGCGTGAAGAGCCGCATCGTCCCCACCCTCACCCCCGGCTCCATCTGCACCGACCCCCGCTCCTGTGTGCACTATATCGTCACTGAGTACGGTATGATCAACCTGAAGGGTCTGTCCACCTGGGAGCGGGCCGAGGCCATCATCTCCATCGCCCACCCCGACTTCCGGGAGCAGCTCATCCAGGATGCGGAGAAGATGCACATCTGGCGCCGCAGCAATAAGTAATTTTAACCGTTGAAAAAATCCCTGTGCCGACGGCACAGGGATTTTTTAAATCAGTTCCCACTGAAAGTTCTCCAGCTTCAGGCGGCTGCCCACCGTGGTTCCCTCGGGGAGCAGAAACATGGTGATGGAGTGCTCCTGTCCCCCGTCTCCGGCCAGCTGGGCGTAGTCCCCGTTAATGGACACCACGGTGTAGAAAATCGGTTCCATCCCTCTTCCCTCCTTTCGATTATCATATCTTCTTTTTTCTTGTCTGGCAATGGTCCCCGCTCCCTTCAAAAGTCCGGTTTATGGGACATTTCTTGCTGTATCATAGGGCCTTCAAAGAACGAAGGGAGCGGAAACGCGATGGATTATACGATGGTTTGGGTCAGAGGACATGTTGAGGTTTATGACTGGGCAGGGCGGTTCTGCTTCTCTGCTGACAATGAACGGGAAGCCCGTGAGGAGCTGGCTTTGACAGCCTGATCGCTCTTTCTGGGCGTTATGATCAAACAATCGGGAGCGGAAATCCGCTCCCGATTCTTTTGTGTTTCTGGACAGAACTCGCTTTTCCGGAACCGCCGGTACAGACACAGGAAACGGCACACGTAAACGCGTGCTTTTTCCCGCAAGTAAGAAAAGAAGGACATCCGGTTGGATGTCCTTCTTTGGTGTCTTTTGTTGCCGAAAAAGATACAGCCTGGAAAGCCTTGCGGCTCAATGGATTCAGGGTTTTGCGCAACTTGTATTTTTGTTTTTCTGCGCTTTTTTCAAGCCATTTCCGAACCCCCATATTGACATACTGACAAAGCCATGTGCAAACAGGATACGAAAAAAGGGCCATGCGTCAGCACAGCCCTCTTTCTTACTTCAGTCTTATGATCTGCTCATATAGCATACTCTGCCATACGTGAGTCCTCGTTGATTCTGTTGGCTGCCTCTTTTTTTGCCGCATCGATCCGTGTCTGCAGGTTCTGCTTTTCTTCCAGCAGGGTCTTGAGTTGCTCTGCTATCGTCAGATCCTCCATGTTGGCTAACGCCTGATCCAACAGGGCGTTCTGTTGTGCGGTCAGGGCTTCCAGTTCATGCTCCAATTCCAACAGGTTGTTACCGACCCCTTCCGGGGTACATACCATTCGGAGCGTCTCTGCCAGTTCATCCTGTAGGCCATCGCTTGCTTCGACTACCCGGTTAAGCACCGTGAGAATTGCGGTATGCAGCTTGTCCTCCGCCATGGAAGGCGAGTTATGGCAGTATTTTTTCCCAAATTCCAACCGGGAGACACACCGCCAGACGATCCGTTTGACGCCATTTCTGGCCCAGGTACACCGCTTATAGGGGGAACCACACTCCCCACAGACCAGCCGCTCACTGAGCGCATACTTGGCGGAATACTTGCCCTGTTCTGTTTTTCCGCTTTTCTGCAGAATCTTTCGCTTGCTGGTCCGCCGTGCCATCTCCTCCTGTACCCGCTGGTAGATGTCCCGCGGGATGATAGCAGGGTGGTTATCCTTGATGTAATACTGCGGCAACTCGCCGGTATTCTTCTTGACCTTCTTGCTGATGCAGTCTGTGGTGAAGGTCTTTTGCAGCAGGGCGTCCCCTACATACTTTTCGTTGGTGAGGATGTTATGCACGATCTGATGGGACCATGCCTTGACACCCTTTGCGGTGGCGATCCCATCCTGGGTAAGTTCTCTCTGGATCTGGCCCTCACTGCAGCCCTCCAGGTACCGGCGGAAGATTCGCCGCACCACCTCGGCCTCCTCCGGTACGATCTCCGGCTTACCGTCCGCTCCTCTTTGGTAGCCCAGCATGGATCTGTAGTGGAAGTTGACCTTTCCTTCTTTCATTGCCATCCGGATACCCAGCTGGATATTGGAGCTGAGTGATTCACTCTCGGCCTGGGCAAATCCGCTGAACAGAGTGATGAGGAACTCGCTGGACTCTGTCAGCGTATTGATATTTTCCTTTTCGAAGATGACCCCGATCCCCCTGGCCTTCAGCATCCGCACCGTCTCCAGGCAGTCTACGGTGTTCCGGGCGAAACGGGAGAGAGACTTTGTGAGGATGAGGTCGATCCCGCCCCGCTTGCAGGCGGTGATCATCCGGTTGAATTCTTTTCGCTTCTTCATACTGGTCCCGGTGATCCCCTCGTCCGCGAAGATCCCCGCCAGTTCCCAATCTGGGGACTCCTCAATTTTCTGGGTGTAGTAGGCTTTCTGGGCGGTGTAGCTGTTGATCTGCTCCTCACTGTCGGTGCTGACCCGGCAGTAAGCCGCCACCCGCTGCCTGCCGTGGAGCCTCGTCTTGTTGCTTGCTACATTGGACCGTGATGCCGGAATGCGGTGGATGGTGCGTTCCAGTGATGATTGTTCCATTTTGCTGTCCTTTCTGTTCCTAATCAGAAGTGTACGGTGATTGCGTTATCTGTTCCGATTATGATATGGGAGACCGTTCGTTCGAAGCGTTCCCAGTCGATTTGGTCGGGCTGCGTTTGGCTTACAGCCGTATCCACACCATCATCACAGCAGGCATACCGGGCAGCTGCCCCTTGCAGGATGTGGGAGAGAGCCTCCTTACCGTCTCCTGGCTGTTCCAACGCCCGGTTAATGGCATTGGCCAGGCGAACAGCCTCCGCAGAGGGCGCGTATGGCTTACATATGGGTTTTTCATGTGCCGCAAGCTGCCGTGCCGTCTGCGCAAGCAGTTCCTCCTTCCCGACAACAAATGCGTTTCTGCAGGCAGAACATTTCAGATGGACGTTTCCGGTATGCCCGATTGGCCCTCCGGTTCGGAGCAGGCGAGTCTGACAGCATCCGCTTCGCAGCTTTTGCCATAAGCCATCCGATTCCGTCCGGCGTGGAAACTTCCCACTTGTCTTTTCTGAGATCTTTTCCTGCACTTGCTGGAAGGTATCTTGGTCAATAATGGGTGGGTATCCATTTCCCCCGGCATAGCGAGAGTTTTCCAGCATTCGCTTGATTTTGTGCTTGTTCCACAGCGGCGATTCCTGAGAGAACGGGATGTTGTCCGCATTCATCCGGTCTGCCAGTGCCTGATAGGATAACCCGGCCAGATAGGTGGTAAATATATTTTGAACAGTGAGTCGTTCCTCCTCCTGGATGACCAGATCGCCGTGTATGATCTGGTAGCCATACAATATCTTCCGATTTGCCATTGCCTACGCCTCCAGCGTCTCTTGGAATTCAAATCCGCCATATAATTGAAAGCGGATGGTGCTCTGGGTATCTACAACGATTCGTTCCACCAGCTTGGTGAACAGGATTTCGTCAAAGCTGGACAGAGTCTCTGGTCCGTTCCGGATGGTATCAATCGTCAGGCGAATTGCATCGACCTGCTCATCAATATCCTCATTGCAAAGCAGCTTTCGCCTCTCCCGTCGTAGTTCTGTCAGCTTGGCGTTGAGTTCCGCCTGCTTTGCGGATAAGGCAGCCTTGTCCAGGAGACCTGCCGTGTGCAGCTTTGTGAGGTGATAACTCTGCTCGGATGCCGTGGCGATGGCTGTGTTGACCGCCAGCATGGCCGGGTTGCCGCGGTGCAGGGCATCTGACAAAGTATCCATTTGCCTCAGCACAGGTGACAGCACGATGCCGTCATGGGTGCGAAGCTTACGATATGCTGCTGCTCCTGGCGCACTCCGCCCGGAGCCTATCCTGCTCCGCCTTAACTTGGGCATAACGGACTGGATTTTCGGTTCTGATATTGTATCGTGGCATAAGAAAGATTCCCTCCAGTTCAAAACAGTTCTTCCTCGTCCGGCTCAATACGGACAAGAGCATACGGATCTTTCAAATCATTCCGTGTCAAAAGTCCAAGCTGCTTTAGTCGGATGGAGAGGGCAGCTTTGGATACCCCCAGGTTTTCTGCTACTGTTGCAAATGCCTGGTACTCTTTGGGCGCAAATACACGGTTTAACATACGGATTTTGGAGTACAATCCCACTGCTTCCATCTGTTTCACCAATAGATCCAGCGGCATTAATATGGCAGCTGTCAGCATATTAACACGCCATTCTTCCCAGTCCACTTGTCTCCCGCCATACCGTATGGAGGAATCTGTACAGCAATAGACATGTCGATGGTTTATACCTGGGGCATATTCTTTTGGAAAAAGCATTTTGAGGATCTGATGACTGGCCTCATGGACAAGAGTAAAATGCAGCCGTCCGGGATTTGCATCCGGCTCTGTCAGAGCGGATTCGATCAGAACCGTCTTGCCGTCCAGGTAAAAATGGGTCGGATTCTTGTTTTCATAAACCCTGACTCCTACCTGATCAAAAGCGGTCATGCCAAGAATGGAACCATCAATGGACAATGTCCTATATGTGATGTTGAGTCCAAGAAGGTTTCGAATCAAAACCTCTGGGCAAACCCGCTGGATCATAGCGCCTGTGGTTCCTACCATTCTCTGATAAGCGTTTACCACCCGTGTGGCAATGGCTTCTATCTCCCTTTTTGATAGGTATGGCACGCCGTCCCCTCCCTCCAGATGTAAACTATTATAATTATCTCAAAAGGATATGTCAATTATTATTTTATCTTTATGAGATAAATACATTGACTTAATGAATGATGGAATCTATAATATTTTTATCTGAAGGACGGAGGGATTATTATGCCAAGTGAGAAAAAAAGCCGGGGTACAGGCCCAGCCAAACTCGTTTCTTTCCGCCCCAATGCGGTTTGGAATACTGCCGAGGAACGTGCAGGTAATATCATTGGACAAAGACTTTCCATGGAACGAAAGCGACGTGGCCTTACCCTGGAGGCGCTGCGTGAGTTGCTGCAAAACCATGGTGTGGAGATCCAGATCCAGGGGTTAAACAAATGGGAAAAAGGACTTACGGTACCCAATGCATATCAGTTTATCGCCCTCTGTCGGATTCTTGGAATTGAGGACTGCATGGTTGGCATGGAGTCAGTGCTTTTGAACGATACGGGGCTGCGAAAGCTGGACGAGTACAAGATGGATCTCATTGCTTCTGGCCGCTATCGTCCTACTTCGGAGCGATATACAGAAACTTACATTGAAATGCCAGTCAGTACACTGGCTGTTTCGGCTGGAGTTGGTGAATTCTTGGATGAAGGCGGGTTTGAGATGATTCGCTTTCCCAAAAGTGCTGTCCCCAGTAATGCCGATTTCGGGGTTCGAGTCAATGGGGATAGCATGGAACCAGTCTATCATGACGGTCAGATTGTTTGGGTGGAAAAAAGGGATACTTTGCAGCCTGGAGAAGTAGGAGTGTTTATTTGTAATGGAGAAGGATACCTGAAGGTGTATGATCATCAAGAACCAAGCGAGGAAAGTAAAGATGATTATGTGGACAGCTATGGAATACTGCACCAACAAATCATTCTGGTTTCTTATAATAAGCTGTATTCTCCCAAGCTGATTTCGCCCAGTGACACATTTTTTGTTGTTGGGCGCGTTATTCCGGTCTAATTTAAATTGGAGAAGCGATGCTGGAAATGCCCTAGCTCCAAAAATCTACACTTCCATGTACCATAATGCACCAAAACATGAGTTCAAACTTACGCAAAATAGCGAAGTGGATGGCACACGGGCCAAAATCCTCGTATTAAACTGAAAAACCGTGTGGTGCTGTTCTGTGACGAGTTGGGCACCATGCCCGCTTTTGACATCCTGCCCCTCTTCTCTGCCGGCCGGTCCCGGAAACTGACACTGGTACCCATCATCCAAAGCCTTGCTCAGCTGGAGAAGAACTACGGCAAGGAGGGTGCGGAGATCATTCAGGATATCCTAAACAGCAGATCCAGAGACAGGCCATGACTCATGCCGGGCGCTTCAACGGACGCGAGATGCTGGCGGCTAAGGCAACGATATCAAAAGAAAAACCTGAACGATGAAAACTACCCGCTGCGGATAGGGCAGGTTTATGGAATCCATGTTATACTGAACTGAAATGGATACTCCACGAAATGAATTCAATAAAGTATCCTGTTTCAACTGGCTTTTTTTACCCTCAGCAGATATAATGAAAACGAGGTGATGCGATGTGAAGGTACGAAGAATTGCGGCGTTTTTGCTGGCAGGTATCTTGCTGGCCTACTGCTGCGCGGGCTGTTCCGACACGGCCAAAAAAGAAGAGCCGCCGACCACCATTACGGTCTGGCATGTCTATGGCGGTCAGACAGATTCCCCACTCAACGACCTCATCGATGCGTTCAACCAGACGGTGGGAAAGGAGCAGCGGATCAACGTGCAGGTCACCTCCGTGTCCAACACCAACACCATCCACGAGCTGGTGCTGGCCGCCGCCAACGGAGAGCCGGGAGCTCCGGAGCTGCCCGACCTTTTCGTATCCTATCCCAAGACGGTGATGGCGCTGCCCGACGACAGCATTCTGGTGGACTATCAGGACTACTTCAGCGAGGAAGAACTGTCCGCTTTCCTGCCGGCTTTCGTGGAAGAGGGGATCGTCAATGACCGGCTGGTGGTCCTTCCCGTGGCGAAATCCACAGAGATCATGTATATCAACCAGACGATCTTCGACCGCTTCTCCCAGGCGACCGGCGTGACGCTGGCGGACCTGGACACCTGGGAGGGGCTTTTCAAGGCAGCAGAGGTCTATGCGGACTGGACCGACGCTCAGACGCCGGATATTCCGGGCGACGCCAAGTCCATGTTCGTTCACGACTACTATTTCAACTATTTCCAGGTGGGGGCGGAATCCCTGGGCGAGGATTTCTTCCAGGGTGACAAGCTGGCCTTTGGCCCCGCATTCCAGGCGGCGTGGGAGCCGCTGGCCCGGGCCGCGCTTCGGGGGGGCGTCTGGCTCAAGGGCGGTTATGCCACAGAATCGATCCGCACCGGCGACAGCATTGTGAGCGTGGCATCCTCGGCCAGCATCCTCTATTACAGCGATGTGGTAACTTATCCGGACAATACCTCCGAGGAGATCACCATCGTTTCCCGTCCCTGCCCGGTCTTTGAAAACGGGAAAAACCTGGTCATGCAGCGGGGAGCCGGTTTCTGCACCGTACGCTCCACCCCGGAGCAGGAGCAGGCCGCCGTGACCTTCCTCAAGTGGCTGACCGAGCCGGACCACAATGTGGAGTTCGTGACCCGAACGGGCTACATGCCGGTGACCCGTGCCGCCTTTGAAAACGAACTGCCGAAGGCCATCGAGGGACTGGAGAGCGCCAAATACGCCTCCCTCTATCAGGCGTACCTGGATACCCAGGCAAACTATGAGTTTTATGTGCCGCCCCAGCTGGAGAGCTATCTGAGTCTGGAAACGACCCTGGAAGATCAGGTGCGCTCACAGCTTGCGCTGGGCCGTCAGGATTATCTGGAGGCTGGGGAAACCGGGTTGGAGCAGATCAGCGCTGAGCGGCTCCAGGCCTTCCGGGAGATCATGGAGCGATAACCAAAAGAGAGGAGGAAACACCGTGCTGAACAAATTCCGGGAGCTGCGGGCGTTGAACGCCTTTGCCAAAAAGCAGAGCGTAGGGATGCAGCGAAAGCTGATGCTCTACTGGGTGTCCATGATCCTGGTGGTCTTCGCGGCGGTGATCCTTCTGCTGTCCATCGCTGGGGCCTTCTCCCGGGATGATGAGCAGCTCCATGAGGTAATGGAGCTCCACCTGAGCAACACAGGAGATACGCTGGCCAGCCAACTGGACCATCTGACCGCCCAGAGCCTGAATCTCTCCAAAGAACTCAGCCGCGAGATCGAAGGGGAGCTGGTACGGGAGGGCATCTCGCTGCAAGAGGTCAACGATGACTCGGAGCGGCTGCTGAAACTGCAGCAGATCATGTACCCGCTGGTCAATACCACCCTCCAGACCGCCAACTGCAACGGAGCTTATGTAATTTTGAATGCCACGGCCAATACCACCCTGGAGGTGGCAGATCACTCCAGAAGCGGGCTCTACCTGCGTTACACCAACCTCAGCGCCAGTAATCCGGTAGCCCCTACCGTGGTCTACTTCCGCGGCATTCCGGATATTGCCCGGCAAAAGGATCTGGAGTTGCACAATCGGTGGAATCTGGAATTTGACACCGATCAGATCCCAGGCTGCCGGGAGCTGATGGACACGCCCTTGGACCGCCCTGCGCAGCGCTATTTCTGGTCCCGCCGGATCGATCTAAAGGACACTTGGGAATCGGCTATGCTGCTGTGTGTCCCCATTGTGGGGAGCGACGGAACGGTGTACGGCGTGTGCGGGGTAGAGCTCAGCGCCCTGTATTTCCAGTTTTCCTATCCCACCCTGGAGGGAAAGTTCGGCTCCGCCGTTACCGTTCTGGCTCCCATTCAGGACAGCCGTCTTCTGCTGTCGGAGGGGTTGGTGGGCAGCGTCAGCGGTACCTATTTGGACAGCCGGGAAACTCTTGTGATCCATCAAGGGCGATACTATAACGAATATGACACGGGCGCCGAGAGGTACATCGGCCTGCATCAGACCATCTCCATCTCCAAGGGAGAGACGGAGGACACCGTCTGGGCCGTTGCCATCCTGATCCCCCAGGAGAGCTATGCCGCCTACACAGCCGGCGTCCAGAAGACCTGGATCATTGCGGCCCTGGGACTGCTCCTGGTGCTGCTGGCCCTGTCCTTCTTCCTGTCCCGGCGATTTGTCCGGCCCATCACCGACAGTCTGAAACGGTTCCAGCAGGCGGAGGGGCCGGAACAGGGGATGTCCTCGGGCATCTCGGAGCTGGATGAGCTGGCGGAGTTCCTCAATGCCCGGGCGCGGAATCAGCGGCTGGAGCAGGGAGAGCTTCCTCCCAACATTGCGGAACTGTTCGACCAGTTTGTGGAGCGGAAGGATCTGCTGACCGAGGCGGAGCGGAATATCCTGCGCTACTACATCGACGGGCACGAGATCGCGGAGATCCCGGACCTGGCCTTTATCAGCATGAGTACGGTCCGCAAGCACAACCGGAGCATCTACGAGAAACTGGGGGTGGCCTCCCGGGATGAGCTGATGCTCTACATCGATCTGCTCCGCCGCTGCGGAAGGCTTCAGGAGCTTTTCTAAGACAAGTTTCTACATCACAGCAAAGCGCACAAAACCGGTGCTATGGTTTTGTGCGCTTTCTCTATTATCCAATGGATACCTTTGCAAAAAGGCGGGAAAAAGTATCCGACAGACCATATACGCCCGCCCCTTACTCCTGTTATAACAGGAGTAGAAACGAGGAGGTGCGGAATATGACAAATCTCTTGTCCAGCCACTTAGAGGACCGGTCTACGCCCCAGTATTTCTGCTTTTCCATCCGCTGCGAGGTGTGCGGAGAATTTTGGTACAGCAGCAGCATCCCCTTTTCCAAAGCGCTGCAGGCGGCGGAACACCGGGAGAAGAAGGAACTCTATGACGCCATCTATCAGCGGGAGAAGCAGCGGGCCATGCAGGCGGCCGGTCAGGAGGCCAGGGAGCGGTTCAGCCAATGCCCCATCTGCCGGCGGCTGGTCTGCGACGCCTGTTTCCTCATCTGCGATGAGATGGATCTGTGCCGGGAGTGTGCCGGCCGGATGGAGGAGTCCGGGGAGCCGGTGGCGCCATGAAAGGGCGTTGGCTGCCGCTCCTCCTGCTGTGCCTGATCCTGGCCGGGTGCGGCACGGTGGACACAGGGGGCCGTCTGATCGCCGGAGCGGAGGGCGCTGAGGCATACAGCGCGGCTCTCGCCCCCTTCCTCCCCGGGTATTCCCTTCAGACGGCAGAGGATACCCTCTACGCGGAGGTGAGCCGAGGCAGCGCCGTGGCCTGCTTTGATGTACAGGCCATCCCGGCGCTGGAGCGGGGCATCGGCCGGTATTGGTATCCCCATGTCACGGCCACCGTGATCCTGGCGGTGGACCGCAGCCGGACGGACGCCGCCGTCACCGGCTGGAACAGCCTTCGGGAGAGTCCGGTCCCCGTGGGCATCAGCAGCAGTTCCGTGATCCGCAATATGCTGGCTCTGGGCGCCCTGTCCTACGGGCTGGACCGGGAGGCGCCCTCCAAGCGTGACGCTCTGGAGCTGCTGGAACACCTTGGTCAGAACGGAAACTTCCGGCTGGAGGCGCCGGACGCCCCCATTCTGATCTGTCTGGACTGCGAGGCTGCCGCGTGGAACCGGAACGGAGGAAATTATGAGATCATCGTGCCGGCAGAGGGCACGCTGTCCTACCGTATGGGGCTGCTTTCGGATACTCCGCTGACCCTGGAGCCGGGGCTGGATGAAACCCTTCTGTCAGCAGGGCTGCCCCTGGCGGACGGAGAGAGACCGGCTGATTTTCCCGATGATTACCGGCCGGCCCGTACCCTGAGCGAGGAGGACTACGGCTGGTTTCTGGAGTTGACCGGGGACAGCAGCCGGGACCTGCGCCGGCAGGTGCTCCACATCCGGCGCTATACCACAGCAGATCTCCGGGAGCATATTTTATCCGCCCTGCTCCTTGCCGCCGCCATCCTGCTGTGGAAGGGGACGGTATCCCATCGGATGATCCGCCGGGATGTCCGCCGGGTAGTCGGGGTCATGGGCTGGCTGATGGTGGGATGGCTGCTGCTTCGTCTGTTCAAATACCAACTGCTGTCGGAAGGAACCCTGTGCCGGATGTGCTGGTATGGTTACTACCTCTTCCAACTGGCCCTGCCGATGGCGCTGCTGTATCTGACGGGGATTCTGGACCGGGAAGAAGGGGAAAAACGGCTGGTGTGTCCCCCGTGGCCGCCCCTTGTGGTATATGTTCTATCGGTGCTGCTGGTCATGAGCAATGACCTCCATCAGTTGGTATTTCGCTTTACACCCGGTGGGAACTGGGGTTCAGACTACCATTACGGCCCGGGCTATTGGATCGTGATGGTGTTCTCCCTCCTGTTCCTGGTATCCGCCTTCTGGAACCTGCTCCGCAAGGGACATGGGAGCTCCAGCCGGAGAGGCCGCGTCCTCCCTCTGCTGTTCTGTACCGGCCTGCTGGTCTACCTGGTTGCTTATATCAGGCGGGTGCCTCCGGCATGGGAGAGCGATCTTACGGTCAACGTCTGCATTTTGTCCGTCCTGTTTTTTGAAACGGTGCTCCACGGAGGGCTGATTCCGGTAAACATCCAATATCAGCGTCTGTTTGCGTCCGCCCCCATCAGTCTGACGCTGCTGGATGGGGATGGCCGCACCGTCCTGTCCTCCCGGGGCGCGCCTCCCGTCTCCCGCTCCATCTGGCGGAGGATCTCCATGGATATGGCCCATCCGCTGCTGCGGGACAGCGACACCCAGCTTCACGCAGTCCCCATTCACGGCGGTATGGCGGTATGGCAGGAGGACCTCTCCCAGCTCAACCGGCTGCGCAGGGAGATCCAGGCTGTGCAGGCCCGTCTGGAGGCGGCCAACGCCCTGCTGCGTGAGGAGAGCGAGGTGAAAAAGCGCCTGCTGGCCGCGGAGACAAACCGCGCCATGTTTGAACAGCTGGACCGGGACATGGAGCGCCGCATCCAGACGCTGGGACGGCTGATCGAGGCTCTGCCGGAGACCCCCCATCCCCGGGGCCTGACCGCCTATATCACTCTTTGCCTGTGCCATATCAAACGCAGATGCAATCTGTTTTTCCTGGCACGTCAGGGAGATGGACTGCCCGGAGAGGAATTGAGCATTTATCTGGATGAGCTGGCAGAACTGGCCCGCTATGCGGGGCTGCAGCTGCTCATTCGTTGCGGGCAGCGTGGAGTGCTGGAGATCCGCAGGGCGGCACTGTGCTACGACTTTGCCTTTGAAGTCATATCCTGGGCCCTGGGGGAGAACGCCTCTCCTCTGCTGGGGTATCTGGAGCCGGAGGGCGCCCATCTGGTTTTCCGCTTTCTTCCGGGCGGTGATCCCGGACAATGGCGCTTTTCGGAGGAACTGACGACGGCGGCTGCCGCGCTGGACGGTCAGATCGCCTGCAAGGATCTGGACGATGCCGTTGGGATCTGCATGACGCTGCCCCTGGGAGGTGAGTCCTGTGGCTGAATTTTACCGGTTTCCCCATTGGGCGCTGACCACATTGGTGATGGCGGCCGCCCTGTGCATCGTGTTTCAAACAAGGGCCATCTCTTACAGCATCCGACGTCTGCCCACCGGCTGGGTGCGCCGGGTGGAAAATGGGATGGAGTGCGCCATCCTCGGGGTGCTGTTCCTCTTCGCCGCCCTTCTTGCACAGGTGCAGTATGGGCTGTTCTGCGGCTTTTTGGCGCCCAGCGCCTACGGCCTTGTCCGGCAGGCGGTGTTTTTGCTGACTGCGGTGCTGGGAACCACCGCCGCGGTGGGGATGGAACTGATCTGGCCGTTTTTTGCCGTGGGCGGGGCGGCTGTCCTGCTCCCCCTGACAGAGACGGTCACAGGGCCCGCCTATCCCGTCTTTTTTCTGATGAGTATGGCGTTCTTCCTGCTGCGCAGCGTACATATCTGCCTGCTGCGCCGGCGGGAGCTCTACACCCAGCTCTCCTCCGTATCCGTCAAGGAAGCCATTGATACCCTGCATACCGGCCTGCTGTTCTTCCGGCGGTCGGGGGAGCTCCTGCTGTGCAACCGCAGCATGGAGGAGCTGGCACGGCAGATGACGGGGCAGCCGGTACAGGACGGAAGGCAGTTTCAGCGGCTGCTGGAGTGCGGCCCGCTGTGCGGCGGCTGCGCACGGGAAGTTCTGGGTGGGCAGCAGGTGTTTCGCCTCCCCGATTCCTCCGTATGGAGCTTTTCCGCCCATGAGCTCCCCATGGGGCGCCGGACCATGCTTCTGCTGACTGCCGATGATGTCACGGAGCATTGGGACGCGGTGACCTTTCTTGCCCGGCAAAACCAGGCGCTGGAGCAGCGCGGACAGGAGCTTCGCAGTACCATTGCGCATTTACAGGCCATCTGTGAAGCGGAGGAGATCGCCCGAAGCAAGGCGAGGGTGCATGACCTTTTGGGGCAGCGGATCAGCCTGCTGCTCCGGGCGCTGCGGGATGACCGACAGATGGATGAGTCGCTGCTGCTGGACTTTGCCCGCAACCTTCCCACGGCCCTCCGGGAGGACCGCACGCCCAGCCCTGCCCATCGTCTGGAGATGCTGCGGGAGACCTTCCAGGGCATGGAGGTGTCGGTGGAGTTCCAGGGCGCGCTGCCGGAGGATGGGGCGGTGGCGGACAGTTTTGCCGAGATCGCCGTGGAATGTGTCACCAACGCCGTGCGCCACGGGTATGCCACCCGCATCCAGTTCCACTTTTTCCAGAATGACTGCTGGCGCATGACGGTCACCGACAACGGCATCCCGCCCGCCGGACCCATCCGGGAGGGCGGCGGCATCGGCGGGATGCGCCGCAGGGTCCGTCAGCTTGGCGGCAGAATGGAGCTCTATACTGTCCCCCGATTCCGAATTGAACTGTCTGTTCCAAAGGAGGCTGTGGAGAAATGACAAACGTTCTGATCGTGGAGGATCACGTTTCCATGCGGGAATCGCTGACCACGGCGCTGACAGCGGCGGGAGATTTTTCCGTGGTGGGCGAAGTGTCCAACGCAGACTATGCCCTGGATTTCTATAAGCATCTGCATCCGGAACTGGTGCTGATGGATGTCTGCACCGAGGGCGGCGCCTCTGGGCTGAAGGCGGTGGAGGCCATCCGCAAAACAGATCCGGAGGTCAAGATCATCGTCATGACCGCCTTTGACGAGATCACCTATATCCCCCGGGCCAGGGCCGCCGGGGCCAACGGCTTTATTTATAAAAGCCGCAGCCTGCACGATTTTCTGGAGGTGGCCCGGACGGTGATGGCGGGGGGCAGCAGCTTCCCGGAGCCCAGGACCATTCCCATGCCCCAGGGAGAGGCTCCCCTCACCGACCGGGAGATGGAGGTACTCCGGCTGATGTGCAGGCACATGACCAACAAAGAGATCGCCCAGGAGCTGTTTATCAGCGAAAACACCGTCAAGTATCACAAGATGAACATGCTGGGCAAGACCGGCTTTTCCAAGGCGGCGGATCTGGCCTTCTACATGATCTCCAACGGCTGGATCAATCCCCTGTATTAAAAAATTGCGCTTCCTATCCACCGGCTTTGTGCCGGTGGATTTTTTGTTTCAGGGAAAAGACTACCCGCAGCGGGTAGGGTGCAAATTCGAAATAAGCTCTACAATAAATCTGTAATACAGAAGGTATGGGAGGTGGGGAGGCTGAAAACTGTGCTCCTGATCATGCGGCGGGCATCGCTGGCTCAGGGCCTGATGGCGAAAGTGCGGGACGCCCCGGGAATACAGCTGTGCTATGAGCCGGACTATGCCAACGCGGATGTGGCCATCCGCAGCCATCTGGCCTCTGGGGCACTGCTGGAGGTCTCCGAGGACGGCGATCACGGCATCGACTTCTGTCTGGCCCTGTGCGCATGGCTGCGGGAAGTCACGCCCCACTGCCGGCTCATGCTGATGTGCCCCGAAGGACAGCCGGAGGCTGTGAGCCGCGCCATCGAGGCTAAGCGTAGGGGCGAGATCGACGACTTTGTGTTTTATGATGTATCTCTGGACTATTTGGCCGCCAGTCTGCAATCCCTTTGAGATAGGCAAAGATCATTTTGAAATGGGGGTATGCCGACGCGGTCACATGGGCGGCGAACAAGGGCATCACCGGCGGGATCGGCAATGGCCTGTTCGGTTCGGATAACAACTGCACCCGCGCCCAGATTGTCACTTTCCTCTATCGGTATATGGAATAATAACAGGATATTCTTACCAAGCGGAGCGGTAAATGCCGCTCCGCTTTTTTGCGTTTTGTCCGAAATACTACCCGCTGCGGGTAGGGCGCAAAACAGCGACACCCGGTAAAATGAAACCATAGTAGAGCGCAACGGAACAAAAACAGAAAGAAAAGAGGTGTCGTCATGCAAGTAACTGCAAACAGGAAAATGATGATGTCAAGGTGTGCAGTGAGATGAAACGAGTATGGAAGTCTATGCTGGTCTTGCTGTTGGTGCTCTGCCTGACGGCCTGCGGCGGCACCCCCGGCGGCGGAGAAGAAGGGCCGCCCGAGTCTCCTGATGACACAGCGACCTCCGCCCCTCCGTCCGACCATAACTCCGACAGTTCATTGGGCGGTACCTATTGGACGGCTGTACAGCACGAGTCCTACAACGATCTCTTTGACCGCACAGAGGTGAGCCAGATGCCCACGGAGCGGTGGTGGGCCGATCTCTTTCTCAACGAGGACGGAACGGCGCAATTCCGTGAGGTCCTGGGCGACAGCTTTAACAGCTATCTGGGCAGCGGGACCTGGTGGCTCGGCGCGGATCACACCCTGCGGCTGACAAGTTCGGACGGCGATGAAGATGGTGAGATGAATGGCCGCATTGAAGATGGCCGCATCATTTTGGAATCCTTCTATGGGGATCGATTCTATTTTGAAAAAGCGGAGCGGCCGGGCCCGGGCGGCGAACTGTGTATCGCAAACCTGCATGGGACATGGCACATGACCACAGGCGAGGTGGAGGGCTGGAGCTATAACGCCCGGGAAGAAGGCCTGGCCTCCACGCTGGTTTTTGAAAGCAGGTGGAGCGACGCCATCGAGGGATATGTGCTGAGAGCGGATTATTACTTTGCGGACTTTCTGGATACGGATGAGCCGGAATACCGGCAGGAAGCCGAGCTTCGGACGGAGCTGCTGGAGGAACCGCTGTTCCACGGCCTCTCCAACGAGCTTTGGAGCGTCCGGCTCTATCATGATGATACCGGCGCGGAGTTCTTTCTCACCCTGACCGATCCGGATACGCTGTATCTCCAGGAGCATTATGAGACGGACGGCGCTCCGGCGCTCCGCACGGCGGTCTATCAGAGAGTAGACGCATTCCTGCCAGAAACGCTGCAGACGGCTTTGTATGAGGAGCCCTCTGACAGCCTGATTTTCTACTGGCCCAACCCACCGGACGATGTATCCGCATGGCTGGAGGTACTGCCGGTCACAAAGCTGGAGCCGGATGGACTGGACAGGCTGCTGGTGGTGGGGCGCTGGTATGAAACACAGATCCGGTTCTGTACGGGCGAGCCCCTGTGGGATGACAGCGGACGGCTTCTGGATTGGGTCACGGACGAGATCCTGTACGACGAAACGCTCAACATTGATGAGCCTCGGTGGTTTTCCCTGACGATCCCGGAAGGCGTACCGAACCTGTGTCTGCACATCAAGCGCTCCTGGGAGGATTTTTGGTACCTCTGGCCCATCACCGACACAAACGGGTATCTGGTGGATGGGTGGACATTCCTGACACCATAACAAAATAAAACAAGAGAGGAGATCGCATTATGGGACTGATCAAAGCTGCATTGGGAGCAGCCGGCGGCGTGATGGCCGACCAGTGGAAGGAATTCTTCTACTGCGAAGCGATTCCCGCGGATGTACTGGCCGTCAAAGGAAAAAAGAAGGTCACGGGCCGCTCCAGCAACACCAAGGGGGATGACAACATCATCACCAACGGCTCTGTCATCGCCGTGGCCGACGGCCAGTGTATGCTCATCGTGGAGCAGGGCAAGGTGGTGGATATGTGCGCCGAGCCGGGCGAGTACACCTACGATATGTCCACCGAGCCCAGCCTCTTCACCGGCGATCTGGGGGAATCCATCAAGGGCGTGTTCCAGAACATCGGCAAGCGCTTCACCTTCGGCGGCGAGGCCCCCAAGGACCAGCGCATCTACTATTTCAACACCAAGGAGCTCACCGGCAACAAGTACGGAACCCCAAGCCCCGTCCCCTTCCGGGTGGTGGACCAGCGGGCGGGCATCGACATCGATATCGCCATCCGCTGCTTCGGCGAGTACAGCATCCGCCTGAAAAACCCCATGCTGTTCTATACCAATGTCTGCGGCAACGTCAGCGAGGACTTTAAGACCGAGCAGATCGCGGGGCAGATGAAGACGGAGCTGCTCACCGCCCTGCAGCCCGCATTCGCAAAGATCTCGGAAATGGGTATCCGTTACTCCGCTCTCCCTGGTCACACCCTGGAGCTGGCAGAAGCCCTCAACGAGCAGCTCTCCTCCCGGTGGCGGGACCTGCGGGGCATGGAGATCGTTTCCTTTGGCGTCTCCAGTGTCAAGGCCAATGAGGAAGACGAGCAGATGATCAAGGAGCTGCAGCGCAACGCGGCCTTTATGGACCCCACCCGGGCGGCGGCCCATCTGGTAGGCGCACAGGCCAGCGCCATGCAGTCCGCGGCCAGCAACCCCAATGCCGGTCCCGCTATGGCTTTTATGGGCATGGGGATGGCTGGACAGATGGGCGGCATGAACGCCCAGAATCTCTATCAGATGGGCGCGCAGCAGCAGGCTCAGCCCACCCCCGCACCTGTACCCACGCCCCCGCCTGCCGCCCCTGGCTGGACCTGCGCCTGCGGACAAAGCGGCATCACCAGCAGCTTCTGCCCTAACTGCGGCAGCAAAAAGCCGGAGCCCAAGCCGGCAGCAGAGAGCTGGCAGTGTACCTGCGGTGCAGCCGTCACCGGAAAATTCTGCCCGGAGTGCGGCAAGCCCCGGCCCGCAGCGGACGGCTGGACCTGTTCCTGCGGTGCGGTGAACAAAGGGAAATTCTGCGCGGAGTGCGGGGCAAAAAAGCCCGCCGGCGTGCCCCAGTACAAATGCGACAAATGTGGCTGGGAGCCGGATGATCCCGCCCATCCGCCCAAGTTCTGCCCGGAGTGCGGCGATCCCTTTGACGATGGCGATGTGCAGGGATGACCCGTGGAAGAAAAACCGCCGTATTTTCTGTTGTAGGTCTGTTCCTGCTTCTGGCGGCTGCGGGATGTTATTTCAGAGGTCATCAGGGAGGTGATTCATCCATACAGAAGAAATCTGCCGTGCCGCCCGGCATCTTGACCGGCGTCACATACAGCCACACCAGCGGCATGGTTGCCAGAGCGGATTTTGCCATCACGCTTTCGCCGGAGGCCATTCTGGAAACAAGCTATTATCCGGCCCTTGATCCGGATACGGCGGAGGACGAGGAGTGGTATCATCCGTCCACCAAAGAGAATGTCCCCATCACCGCGGCTCAGTGGTCGGATGTGGAGCAGATCATTCTGGAGCTCTACCCGCTGATGGAGCCCATCCCGGAAAACCGGCGTGAGGTGAAGCTGCCACCGGGGATCGAAGTCATGGATGGCGGGGACTCCACCAGCCTGATCCTGACCTGGAGCACAGAAGACGGAACACGGAGCATCCGTTATAATCCGCCAAACGACCGCCGTATCCATACGCTGATCGCTCTGCTGGAGGAGCTGGCCGACCCCATTGGACGGGAGATCCCCCGCTATGCCACGCCGGAGCTGAGCGGCTTCTATATGGGTCAGTCCGGGGCTCTCTTTTCCAAGGACTATTCCTTCCAATTCGACCGGAGTCCGTCTGTTGTGTACGGAGAGGACGCCCCCTATATCCTCCGGGCCAGATTTACCCCGTCCGGTCGGAAGCAGGAGATCTGGAGTGACTGGGTCGTGTCAGATGAGGAGTGGGATGCCTTCACCGCGTTTGCGGAGGAGATCCGTCTGGAAGAACAGCCGGACGGCAGCTCGGAAAAGCCGGCCTGCACCCTCTATTACTCTGACGGCAAACAGCAGCAGAAGAAATTGGATCAGGAAACAGCGAAGCAGCTCCGGGCGTATTTTACAGAGCTGGCCCTGTGCCTGCTGGATGAACAGCCATAGTACGCAAAGCGATCCATAAAAACAGAACATAGGAGGTACTACAAATGAAAGGTCAGAAGATTTTGAAAGTCACATCCATTCTCATGATCATCGGCGGCATCATCGCCGCCATCGCCGGCGTCATCGCCATTCTCGGCGTCAGCGCCCTGGCAGCCCTGTCGGGGAGCGCGGAGGGTACCGGCCTGCTCTATGCCAGCTCCATTCTTGTGACTGTGGCCTCTGTGATCCAGTTTATCGCGGGCATCAAGGGCATCGGGGCCTGCAGCGCACCCCAGAAGGCCGCTTCCTGCGTCAAATGGGGCATTATCATTGCGATCTTAGCGATCATCTCCATTATCATCGGCCTTGTAGGCGGAGGCCAGTTCAGCATCACCAGTCTGGTGCTCAATCTTCTGCTGCCGGGATTGTATGTCTACGGCGCCATGCAGATGAAGGGCGCCGCGTAAGCGGCTTCAGAAAGGGGTGCAGATGATGGGGCTCTTTGGAAAACTATTTGATAAAAAGGAATGCTCGGTCTGCGGCGGCGAGATCGGGCTGCTGGGCAACCGCAAGCTGGAGGACGGCAATCTGTGCAAGGAATGCGCCGCCAAGCTCTCCCCCTGGTTCAGCGACCGCCGCCAGAGCACGGTGGCGGAGATCCAGGAGCAGCTGGCCTACCGGGAGGCCAATCAAGCCAGGGTATCCTCTTTCCGCACCACCCGTACTCTGGGTGAGCGTACCAAGGTGCTGCTGGACGAGGATGCGGGTCTGTTTATGGTCACCTCCGCCAGAAATTGGGAGGAGGCCAATCCGGATGTGCTGTCCTTCTCCGATGTGACCGGCTGCAAGTTGGACATCGACGAGCGCAGGACGGAGATCGAATACAGGGATAAGGATGGAGAGCGGCAGAGCTTCAATCCCAAACGGTATGCCTATTCCTACGATTTCTACATCGTGATCAACGTCAACAATCCCTATTTCAGCGAGATCCGCTTCCAACTCAACAGCAGCTCAGTAGATAACGATGAGGAAACACTGCTGGATGGGCCCGACGCCATGCGCAGACCCCGCGGGGGTCTCCGGGCTAAAGCCGGCGGAATGGGCGGCGGCTCCCTGACCTCCAACGCGGAGGAGGTGCGCTCCAGCGTGGAATACCGGCAATATGAGGAAATGGGCTGTGAGATCCGGGATGCGCTGCTGCAGGTCCGGCAGCAGGCGCGGGAGGAAGCGGCCGCGGCAGCAGCACCCAAGGCGGCGGTGACCTGTCCGTACTGCGGGGCGACCACCACACCGGATGCCAGCGGCTGCTGCGAGTTTTGCGGCGGCGCAATCAACGGATAAGAATATCTTGGAGCAATAGAAAACAACGAAAATGAAAGGAGCTTCACCATGAAGAAGTATGAAATTTTAGGAGAAAATCTGCCGGTCGTCGTATGTGAATTGTCCCCAGGCGAATCCATGATCACGGAGAGCGGCAGCATGAGCTGGATGAGCCCAAATATGAAAATGGAAACCACCACCGGAGGCGGTATGAAGAAGATGCTGGGGCGGCTGGTGTCCGGTGATTCCGCATTCCAGAACAAGTTCACCGCAGAGGGTGGGGACGGGTTCATCGCCTTCGCTTCCAGCTTTCCCGGGGCCATCAAGGCTCTGAACATCAGTGCCGGCCGGTCCATGATTGTGCAGAAAAGCGCGTTTCTTGCATCTGAGGAGGGTGTGGAACTATCCATGCACTTCCAGAAAAAACTGGGCTCCGGCATCTTTGGCGGCGAGGGCTTCATCATGCAGAAACTGAGCGGAAACGGGATCGCCTTTATTGAGATCGACGGTCACGCGGCAGAGTATGACCTGAGCGCCGGACAGGAGCTTCTGGTCAGCACAGGGTACCTGGCGGCTATGGAGGAGAGCTGCACCATGGATGTGGTTGCGGTCAAGGGCGCAAAGAACATGCTCCTGGGCGGAGAGGGTATTTTCAATACCGTTGTCCGGGGACCCGGCAAGGTGATCCTGCAGACCATGCCCATCAGCAAGGTAGCCGAGCTGCTGACGCCGTTTTTCAGCAACAAAAAATAAGAAAGGACAGAGAGGAGAATGGCCATGAAAACCAAGTTCAAGCTGTCGTGCCTGTTCCTTGCGGCGCTGATGCTGTTCAGCCTCACTGCCTGCGGCAAGGACAACCCGGAGCCCAGCTCGACATCGGAAGGAACCGAGCAGACAAAGCCTCCTGTGGAAGCGGGAAGCGGAACAACGATCCATACAAATCTGTGGGATCTTACTTACGATGAGGCGGACGGCTGGGTCTATGAGGAGGACGACCTTCATGACGATGAAACATCCTCCAAGATCATCCTGACGCTTCCCAAGGAAGGCGAGGATGGAAGCATCGTCGATGCGGAGATCCGCGTTTCTGTGGAAGATCCGTATACCTTCCGGGACTATCTCACCAGCTACGGCTTTGACGAGTACGAATATGCAGTCGATCAGGCCTATGATCTTACTCCCGTCGGCGGCATCGATTGCCTCAAAGCAGAAGGAAACTATTGGGGTTCCCCCTGCCTGCGGTATATGAACCGGGTGGAGGGCGCGGGAGCCACCGTATTTATGGAGATCATCGGCGAGTACGAGGATGAGCGTGTAGACAAGCTGCTCTCCGGCCTGACGATCCATCTGGAGGATACCGGAAACGAGGATGGCCCCTGGTACTGGGAGGGTGAGCCCTTTTCTGCCCAGCCCCGCAGCGTCATGGTGGGTACGCACACGCTCAGCAGCCAGTGGCTGCCTATCACAGACTGCATCATCACAAAGGAGACCTTCAATCACGCAGCTGCTGTCACAGGAGATCAGGCTTACCTTCTGGTGGACGGAGAATTGAAGCGCTTCGATTACGACGGCGCATCTCTGAACTTTGCGGAGGATATTGTGCTGGACGCGGAATATGAGGATATTTCCGCCGACACCACAGGGACCCTCTGGCTGGCGAATTTTATGGAGCCGCTGATCAGCTGGAAGGACGGCGCACAGACGGCGTCCTATGAGGGCCCGGATCACGTCACCATGCACCCATCCGGGACCTGGGGCGTCAGCTGGTTCTCCGGCCCGGAATGTGAAAAGATCACGCTCTCCGGCGGAGCCCTCAAGACGGAGCCCATGGTATTCCAGGAAGTGGACATCCTCAGTCACCTGCTGATCGACGACAGCCACATCTATGTCTGCGGGTCTGCCGTGGATGGCAGCGGTCACAAGGTGTTTATCTATGACAGCAATGGCGCGCTGCAAATGACTTTGGCAGATTCCGACGGAAGCGGCCTGGGAAGCATTACCTTTATTACGCAGACCGCAAATGGCTATCTGGCCCTGGACGGAAATATGCGTGAGGTGGTGCTCTGGACCAAGGACGGCACCTATCTCGGCGAGGCGGATGACGGCGACCTGTTCGGCACGGACTATCCCTGGTTCTGCGGCGGCGCGAAGCTGGCTGACGGCAGCATCCTTGCCATTATGACCGAAGACAGAGCAGACGAGTCCGCAATGGAACTGGTGGCATTCAAACTCAGCGGCTTTTAAGGAGGATCTGACATGAAACGCACGAGGTTATTCTGCGTCCTGCTTGCGGCGGCGATGCTGCTCAGTCTGGCCGCCTGCGGCAAGGACGACCCGAAAGAGTCCAATTCGCTCCAGATCGGGGACTATGCGCTGCTCTACAAGGGGGCCAGCATCATGGAGGACTCAGATGGAAACGACGCGCTGGTCCTGACGCTGGATTTTACCAACAACAGCAAGGACAGCGGCTCCTATGTATGGTCCATCTCTGAAACAGCGATACAGAACGGCGCAGAATTGGCTATCGCCACCGTCTTTGCGAACAGCGACTCCTACGACACGGTGATCGACAGTCAATTTACGGATGTCGCGCCGGGTGAAACCCTTGAACTCCGCACCGCCTTTGTGCTGGCGGATACCACCAGCAAGGTCGAGGTGACCTTTGAGGAGGCGTTCGGCGACAAAACCGGTAAGATCACCGTCGATCCGTCCACACTCAGCCGGGAAGCGGCGGGAAGCGGTACGGGTCAGGATACTGGAACCGGAGATATACTGCTGGACTGGTGGAACGGCGACTGGTACGGCTGGTGGATCATGACCGGCTGCTCGGGCGACTACGAGGATCTGGAGGGCGCCTGGTGGGACATCTGCGGCGCCATTGACATCGGCGGGGACGGCACGGGCACTGTCACCCTCTGGGATGAGGACTACACGAAGTCGGAACCGATGGTCTCCGCGTCGGTCAGCCTCAGTGATGATGGGACCAGCATATATGGCACCATGACATCCGAGGGCGGCGCCTTCACGGATATTGCGCTGGAGCACGGGGACTGGATCGTTGACCCGGGACTGGTGGACTATGGGGACATGATCCACATTGACGGTGATTACGAAAACGGCGGAGATGCGTTCCACTATGATATCTACCTGCGCCCGTGGGGGACCTATTGGGTGGATGTGGACGAGGAGGATCTGCCCAATCTCTATGACAGCTGGTATCTGCCTCTGATCGATGCGGAGGAGCCTATGCCGGACAGCATCGGATGACACCAGAATGGGGATCGTTCCCGCCCCATTTGGGGCGGAGCGATCCCCGTTTGCGCAATGGTATGGAGCAGTGACGTTTGAAAGGAGCAGTTATGAAAAGGACATCAAACCGAGTGATCGCATTTTTTCTAATACTGGTTCTGGTGCTGTCTCTCTGTGCCTGCGCGCAAAAACAGCAAGCGGGAACAGACGAACCAAATCGAAGCGCCGATGGTGAGAAGCTGTCTGGTATGCCCGATCAGAAACTGCCGGAAAAGCTGCGCCCGGGGGCCGGGGGATCGGATATGCAGCCGACACCGACCGGATTCTCCGCGGAAGCGGAACAATCTCTTGTTTGGCTGCGGGAGAGAATGGCTTTTCCGCAGACCATGTTCGGCGCGGCCTTCCTGGGCTATACCGGAGAAGCGTCTGATGGAGATTGGCTGTCAGAAACAGACCAAGCGACGCTGCAGAAATACCCTTTTATTTCCGAAATCGATACGGGGCATACCATCGGGGACGATGATTATCTGTATTGTCTCGTGCCGCTTGATGAAAATGCCACGGTTTCCGTCAATCTCATGCGGTGGGATTCGAAATCAGATACTGAAGAGGTCATCGAGGTTCTCTACCGGTCTGAAGTTGGAGATCCGCTGCTGATCTTTGCAGCCGGCGGGGACGATGCATACGCATACCTGTCCTACATACAGGTCCAGATCGTAGACAACGCAGGCAACAGCTGCGTGTGGGAGCCGCAGCTCTATACATCAACGGGGCACATCGTGCCATGTTTCTCGGAAAACGGAGACTACCTCTCCTTCGACTTTACGGAATACGGCTGGCAGGGCGTTCCTTCCGAGCTTGCACCGTGGCTGGCAGACGGCTGGAGCGGCGTCTATGCCTCCGGGCTTGGCGGCAGCTGGACAACGCAGGCAGCGGCATGGGATACGGACCGTATCGCAAATTACTACCTGTGGTTCTTTCCCGAGGATGAGATGGGAGGAACGGTCGAACTGTATTGGGAATACGAGGGTGCCGATCCTTCTAAAACGACGTGGGAAGAGGTGTGGAGCGGTTTCTGGACGACCACATCCGTCATGGATGGGCCCAGTTATGTGACCGTCAGCCTGTCCCTTGTTGGCGGTGATAACTATGGCGTCACAGACGGCCCGTATTATATCTCGGAGACTTATCCGATTTTGATGAGTCCCAGCGGCGAGGAGATGGTGATCGGCGCTGGGGAGAACGAAGTCAGCCTGCCGTTTATGCCGAAGTACGACGCACAGCTGTGCGTCCTGACGCTGGACAGCTTGCTCACCGACCCGCTCGGCTGATCTTCTGCGGATTACGGCCTGTTTCGGTATAGACCGTTACAGCGCCGGCATGGGAAGGAGGAATTTCAGATGCCAACACAGGTAACAAATTATCAATGCCCCAGCTGCACGGGACCGCTGCATTTCTCCGGTGCGTCCGGCCGGTTGGAGTGCGAATACTGCGGCGCCAGTTATGATGTGGCGGAGATCGAGGCGCTCTACGCAGAGAAAGAAAAAAAGGCGGCAGAAGCCCAGCAGGCGACGGAGGAAGGCGGCGCCGGGCAGGGCGCGCCAGCCGCGGATGGAGGCGCATGGGACACCTCTGACTTTTGCGAGGATTGGGGGGCTGAGGGCGACGGTATGCGGGCCTACGGCTGCCCCAGCTGCGGCGCGGAGCTCATCTGCGAGGAGAGTACGGCGGCGACCTCCTGCCCCTATTGCGGGAACCCCACCGTGGTGCCGGGCCAGTTCTCCGGGGCACTGCGGCCGGATTTCATCGTTCCGTTCAAGCTGAGCAAGGAGGATGCGGTAAAGGCCCTCAAGTCCCACTACAAAGGGAAATTTTTCCTGCCGAAAAGCTTTACCGGTGAAAATCATGTGCAGGAGATCCGGGGGATCTATGTTCCCTTCTGGATGTTCGACGGCGAGGCGGAGGGCGATGCCCATTATGAGGCTGCCCGCTCCCGTACATACCGCTCCGGCGACTACGAGATCACGGAGACGAAACACTACGATGTCTACCGGGCCGGAACCGTCACCTTTGAGAAGGTGCCGGTGGACGCCTCCAGCAAGATGCCGGACGGCCACATGGACTCCATTGAACCCTATGACTACAAGGAGCTGAAGCCCTTTTCCACCGCGTATCTCCCCGGCTTCCTGGCCGATAAGTTCGATGTGACGGTGGAACAGAGCCGGCAGCGGGCGGATCAGCGCTGTGAGGGGACCCTTGCCTCCGCGCTGCGCGGCACAGTGAAGCGTTATGACCTCTGCGTTCTCAGAGAAAGCAGCGTTCACCTGCGCAGGGGCAAGGTGCATTACGCCCTGATGCCCGTCTGGATGCTGAATACCAAGTGGCATGGGAAGGACTTCCTCTTTGCCATGAATGGACAGACCGGAAAGCTGGTGGGCGACCTGCCGGTCAGCTGGGGGAAGTTCTGGGGGCTGTTTGCCGCCATCGCCGTCCCCCTGTCTGTGATCAGTTCGGCGCTGGTCCTATTGCCGTGAGAAAGGAGGCGGACCGGATATGAAGAAAGCATATACTGCTCTCGCGCTGGCGTTCCTGTTGGCGCTGTCCCTCTGCACTCCCGCAATGGCGGCAATGGAGTACGGCGTGATCTATGACGAAACGGAATCCTTGGGATCGCAGGAGCTGACCATGCAAGGAGAACAGGCCCTCCCCCAGCTCTCCCAGACGCTGGGCCTTGATCTGCGGGTGGATGTATTGACCCAAAACAGCTATGACAGACTTGGCGACGCCGCCGCGGGGATCTATGAGGAATATGATTATGGCTATGGCGAGCACAAGGAGGGCGTTACGCTGACCATTCTGCTGGAACCGCAGGATGGGGATACCTACAGGATGGTTGACGAAAATGACTGGTGTGTCTACGCCAGACTGAGCGATGAGCGGGGCAACGGCCAGGAATTGTCCGGCGCCGTCTACGATGCGGTACAGCCCTATATGGCGGCGCGGGCGTGGAACGGCGAGGACATGACCATGAGCGCCGTGGCGCTGACCCAGGCAGTGGACGCCATGGCAGAAACGGCGGAGGATTACATCCTCACAAATTGCCCGCCGGCCGGCTCCGGCGAGGATGTCGGCGTGGAAGAACCGGTGCAGGACAGTGCCACGATGCGGTATGTATTTGATGCGGCAGACCTTCTTCCCTATGAGAAGTGGGAAAAGCTGGAGGCTCGGGCCGAAGCTATTTCCCAAAAGCAGGATTGCGGCGTTTATTTTGCTCTTGTAGATGATTACACGGAATACGGAAACGGCAGCGTCTATGAGGTCACCTATCAGCTCTATCACGGCAGTGAGCTCGGTATGGGCAGCGGGCGGGACGGCATCATCGTGCTCCTGAGCATGGCCGAGCAGAACTATGCCATGTTCGTCTACGGCGAATACGCCGAGTATGCCTTTGATGAATATGGGCAGGAGAAGCTGGAGGAGCAATTCCTGGGCGATTTTGGGGAAAACGACTGGTATGGCGGCATTTCCAATTACTTAGACGCCTGCGAGGAATATCTGACGAAGGCCGACGCCGGCAAGCCGGTGCGCCGTCCTTACTGGATCTGGTTCGTCATTTCAGCAGGATGCTCCTGTCTGGCCGCGGGGACGGTTTGCCTGTGGCTGCTGCGTAAGATGAAGTCCGTCCATCAAAAGGCGGAAGCCGATGCGTACCTCACCGCTGGCGGCTTACACCTGACAAAGCAGTACGACCGGTACACCCATACCACTGAAACACGCACCAAGATCCAGAAAGAGAGCTCGGGCGGCAGCGGCGGCAGCACCTACAGCGAAAGCGGGGGCGGCGGCAGCGGCCGCAGCGGGAAATTCTGAGAAGGAGGCCGGATGATGAAGAATTTGCTCCGGCGCCGCTTTCTCCCGGCGATTTTGTGCATGGCACTGGCCCTTGGCCTGTCCGCCTGCGGAGGAGAAGACACACCGCCCGTTGAAACGAACGGTGCGATAGGCACCCTTTCCGGCAGCAAGGGAGAAAAAGATTCCGGGGTGGGTGTGTTCTCCGGCAGCGGGGAAGAAACAGCGGAGGCGGAATTGGCGGAGGAGTCCCTGAACCTGTTGTATGACGCCATGGCATACGATGACCAGTACGCCGGCGCGGTCGCCTATCTGGGATACAGGAAGCAGGGGGACTCCACCCCACTGTCGGACTGGCTGGTGGAGAATTGTGCCGGATTGGTGGAGGCCATGCCGTTTCTGCTGCATATACCGGCCGAATGTATCCTCGGCGCAGGTTGGGGTGATTTATTCTGCATCGTTCCCCGGGATGAGAATACCAGCCTTGCCGTGAACCATATCACCTGGGAATCTCTCGGTAACGGCGTTTGGCCTGTACCGGGTGAGGTGCTCTACCGGGAAGAGTGTGCCCAGCCTGTACTGATATTCGTAAATTATGAGCAATGGCGGGATGAACCGGACACGGAGATCATCCTTGTGACAAACGATGGCGTGGAGATGAAGTGGCTCCCACTGACCGATGAATACGGCATTCCCATCGTGCCCACCGGGGAGAACTACCTTCCCATGCTGATGGATTTCGGCATCTGGGGCTATGTGACCGGGTTGGACTACCCCGAGGACTGGGAGCCGTCCGGGGACGACTGGTGGCTGCCGCCCACAGACTGGGGGCTGGCTTACACAAATTGGACCTGCGAGCACTGGTACATGGAGTTCGGCTGGGGCGACAGCGACCCGGACTATTCCGGACGCATCGATCTCTACCATCAGCCGGAGGATGGGCAGGAGTATGCGTACTCGTATTCCGGCATCTGGCGTATGGAGGGCGACTGCCTGTATCTGGACCTCTCGGACGGCGCGGGCACCCGCATGAGCGGCAGCTTCCCGGTGCTGATCGACCCATCCGGCGAATCTCTCCATATCCAGCAGGATCGTGAAACCGGTGTGTGTCCACCCTTTTTTGGCGAGGGCATGACCTGTATGGATCTGATACGCGCCTATGGCTGAGAGAACATCAGGCGCACGAGTGTGGGACAGGCGTGAAAGGAGTATTTGTATGAGTATTTTTGACAGGCTAAAGCAGTCCGCCGTGGATGCCGCGGCGACGGCAGCCACAGCCATTGGAAACAAGCGGGAAACCTTTACCTTTGCGGCCCTCCCTGAGAGCCTTGCCCAGCTGCAGGCTCTCCCGGAGGCGGCCCTTGACACCCCCTTTCAGGCGGCGGCGCTGACCGTGCTGGCCCTGTGCGCCTATGCCGCTGACCGGCAGATCGGCACGGATATGCTGAATTGGCTGCGGGGGCCCCGTCCTTTGAGCGGACAGGAGATCTCCTTCTTAAACGACCGCTTCCGTGACGGAAAGACCTACCTTCCCTTCACCTACTTTGCCGGCTCTACCCCCGACAACAATTACACACCCAACCAGCCCTATACCATCCGGGTGGAAAGCAACCATGTTTCCGGTGAGGAGCAGGGCTATATGAAACTGTTTATCCCCTGCGGCGGCGCGGACAGCCCTCGCCCCATCAAACTCCGACAGCGGGGCAGCGATGGGAAATGGTTCCTCTGGGAGCAATATCTGCTCACCGGTGTCCGCACCCCTAAGTCCGCCGACCCCTGGGCTTGAGTCAGGCGGCGCGGCTGTGGAGGCTCGGCTCATGGAAGCCGGAGCAGGCGGGAGCGATCAGAAAACCATCTGTATTTATCGGATTGGATAGAGGGTGCCGATCATGAAAACAGTGCTGTTTATATCATCCAATAAGGTGCTGGGACAGGGGTTGTCAGCGGCCATCCAGGCAAAGCCGGAGCTTGACTTCCTGTGGGCGGCCCAGCTCCATTATCCGCAGGCTGTGGTCGGCGTTGATATCTTTCATGCGGATGTGGTGATATTGGATATTGTGGATCAGGCGGATATGGATCAGGCGGTCGGGATCTGCCAACCTCTTCGGCAGGTTGAACAGGACCTCAAGATCCTGCTTCTGGTCAGGCCGGAACAGTCCGCCGTATGCAGCCGTGTCATAGATGCAAAAAATGCCGGACTGATCGATGATTTCGTCTTCTATGATAGTTCTCTGGCATATCTGCTGGCGAAATTGGCGGCGTTTTCATAGAATGATTGGGTATCAATGAAGAAAAACCAACTGCAATTATCTAACTTGTAACTACGAATAAATGGGTGATTGCTATGCGGCATGAGTCAAAATGGATCTGCTGTCCTCAGTGCGTGTGTTTGTCAAACGAAAATGTGAGCAAAAGGGCCCCAAAAAAGTGAGCACCTTCAGCACCAGATTTCATGTCGTGAGCAATGTTTTTCCCAAGTACCAAATGCTCACCTTTTGAGTACCCGGAAAGATGAGGGCCTTTTGCAAGAGTGAGTGCCCTGGGGGCCTAATGCTCACATCGGTCCCCCGGAGGCCAAACGCTCGCATCGGTGCCAATAGGGGCCAAGTGCTCACATCGGTGCCCAAAGCCCTTTTGCACTAATTTTGAGTACCCTAAGTGTATGCCCTCTGGCGGTTCAGGGACTGGGTAAGCCGGTAGCTTTCCCCAGAGAAAATCACAATATGGCTGTGGTGGATAAGCCGGTCAACGAGCGCCGCAGTCAGGCGGTTGTCCCCAAAGGCAGTGTTCCACTGAGAGAACTCCAGGTTTGAAGTAATAATCAGGCTCTTGCGCTCGTAGCAATCGGAAATCACTTGGAACAGCAGTTCAGCGGCGTCCTTGTGCAGAGGGACGAAACCAATCTCGTCAATCACAACAAGCTCTACCTTTTTCAGCGTACCCAGGTAATTGTTCAAGGTTCCCTTGGTGTTCTTTTCCAGCAGTATGTTTGCCAACTCAGCCGCAGTAAAGAAACGGACACGCCGCCCCTCCTGGCAGGCTTTCAAAGCAATAGCCGTAGCCAGATGGGTCTTTCCCGTCCCAACGCTCCCCATAAAAATCAGGTTCTCTTTTGGGGCAAGGAACTGGAGGTCGGTCATGTATTCCTGTGGCAAGCCGCCAGGAAGTTCAATGGCGGAGTTCCACACAAAATCATCCAGTGTCTTCATCACCCGGAAACCAGCCGTCTTTACCATGCGGTTAATCCGGTTGGTTTCTCGTTCCTGCAATTCCAGTGTCAAGAGATCGGTCACATACTGCTCGGTATTTTCGTAGGGGACGCTCCGCCAGCCTTTCGCCATGCCGCCCAGCTTCACTTGCCGCATGAGCTGTTCAATCTGTTCAGCCATGAGCCTCACCTCCCATCAGGCCATCATAGGCTGAGAGGTTTGGATTGTAGTTCAGCAATGGGGCTCCGGAGAGTTTAAGCGGATCTGGGCGGTACTCCTTCTTGGCAATCATGTAATAACACTGCCGCAGGCTGTCCACATCGACCCGGCCATTGGCGGCTGCCATTTCCAGAGCATCATCACAGAACTCAGAGTTTCCGTCAGCAACGATTTCGCTGAGAAGTTGCAGGGCGCTCTTCCGCTCTTTTCCCTTGGTGGAAGCAAGATAATCCTGCCACCGTTGCGGCATTTGGTGGAAGAAACGGGTATGCTCAATCGCTCCTGGCTTTTTGCAGAGGGTGGACACATACTGCGTCCAGTCGTAGACCTCATCATTGGTCTTGTAGCTTCTGGGAAAGCGTCCAACCGGTCTGTGGTCGTGGTAAAACTCTACATGGTCTAGAAGATTTTGGCCTGTACTTTTTCGCCGGCCAGCATGGGAGATAGCCCGTATTTATTCGTCTCAATCGTTGCAAAGCCTGTTTTACTCACGGTAAGCGTCGTGTAAGAGCCACCACTATATCATCAGTTTTGACCCACGGGACGCAGCCGACAATGTCCTGACCGTTGACCGGGCGCAGGCGTTGGGGCTGGCCTACTGCAAAGAGCATTTTCCCGGACACCAAGCCCTTGTCTGCACCCACCCGGACGGACACAACCACAGCGGCAATATCCATGTGCATATTGTCATCAACAGTCTGCGGATTGCCGAAGTGGAGCGCAAGCCCTACATGGACAGGGCAAGCGACACCAGAGCCGGGGACAAACACCGCTGCACCGCAGCAGCCATGCGGTATTTCCGCAGCGAAGTCATGGAGATGTGCCACCGGGAGGGACTTTACCAGATCGGCCTCTTGGAATATCAGCGCCCAAAGATGCCCTGACTTCTCCTGTGCGATTTTGCTTGGTATGGAATGTGCCATTTTGAGGCGGCAATCCGCAAATGGATTGCCGCCTTTTCTATCCTTGTATTGCTTGATTATATCATTGTATTGCTATAAATAACAATTACGCTCCATAAATATTTTCTCATTTTAATGATACCCTTTTAATAAAAGGGGTGCATTATGGAGACAGCATATCGGGAACAATTCATACGGTTTGGCCTGAAAGTGCAATACTACCGAAAATTGCATGGCATGACCCAGGAAGCCTTTGCTGATGCAATCGGCAAATCATGGTCATTTGTGGCAAAAGTCGAGAGTCCAACAAGACCGTTCGGCGTATCTATGGAAACCATATTTAAGATCGCGGAAGTGCTGGAGATCCCAGTTTCCAAACTGTTTGAAGATTAAAAAATCTCACGGCGAGACCTTATTCCGAAAGGAATTTCGTCTCACCGTGAGATTTATTTTATTCCCCATAATACAGTGGACGTCCAATGGAGGTAAAGCCCTCCAGGCCGGTGATCACCACATTATTTTGGCTGAACGCACAGTGGATGATGAGCAGGTTTCCTCTTTCATCTCTGCCGCCTACGATCCCCACATGCTCGTCACCGGGATAGAATACCAGATCACCTGGCTGGGCCTCATTCCAAGAGATGGGGATACAGTAGGTGTGCTGCATGTGAGCGCCGCCGCCGTGGCCTATGACGTACTCTCCATCAGTGACATTGTAAAATACCCAATCGATAAATCCACTGCAATCTAGCCCGTAAGGCAGGTAGGTTCCGGTAGTCGAACTGCCGTCTGCCCATACCTTGGTGAGTTGGCCCCAGCGGGAGTCCCAGCCAATTACCAAAGATTTACCTCCCCAGAAGTAGTTGACCTTGCCTACCAGTCTGCAGGCGGTCTCAACCACAGCCCGGCGTTCTGGGTCTAGATCAGCGGGCAGGTCAGCCAGCAGCTTCTTTGCTGTGGCGTCTGAGATCGTGAGATCCCCGGCCAAGGCAGCCAGCATGTCGGAATTTTCCAGCAGTTCATCCAGAGCTTTGTTCTGTTCCTCTGTGAAAGAATAAAATACCCGCATATCATCCGGCGTCCTTGCGGTGATCGTCACAGTGAGTATTTGCTCTGTCCAGGCCGGAGTGTCTCCGGAGGCGGGATGTTCCACCTCTCTGGAGGAGGAGGTCAGCTTTGTCATGTCCCAGAAAACTGTGCGCAGGGCCTCCACATTGGCCGCATCCAATATCGCCACAGTCGTTCCATCAGAAGCGCCCGCCGTTTTGGCGGCAAACACCGCCAAAATATCAGACCAGAGGGGCGGCTGTCCCTGGATCTCCAGCGTGTCATATCCACCCTCCGCCTGCATACTGGAGATCTTCTCTCCCAATTCGCCATTGATCTGTGCCACCGCCTGGGCGGGAGAGATGGCTCCGGTTGTTTCATCAGGCCCGGCAAAAAAGATGCCCAGCGGTGAGGCGAGGATGATGCCGCACAGACAGATGACAACCACCACCGCAATCACTACTCCACCGCCTGCTGTGGCCGCGGCGGCCAGAGCCTTAGCTGCCCCGATCACGGCGCGGAGCGCACGATTTGCCGCCTGTGCGGCCTGCCTGGCGGTCACACGGGTTGCCTTTGCGGCCTTTTGAGTTCGCGCCAGTCTGGCTCCCGCCTCCGCCGCACGGCGGGCCTGTCGGGCCGAGAATGCCTTTGATGGCGGTTTCCCACCTGGCTTTCCGATCCCAGCTGTCTTGCGAACGGGATGGGCAGCTTGCTTGACCGGCGCGCCCCGTTCTTTCACTGCTGTTTTGGCGGTACCGCCCATGGCCTGTCTGGGGGTCTCCCTGTGAGGCTTGGACTGCACACGAGAACCGCCCGCCTGCCCTGACACCTGCCGTGGCTGTTTGTGGATGTCCATACCTTGTGGCCGTTTTCCCGAGGGAGGAGCTGCGGAGGGAACGTCCTCTCCTGCGGGCAAGCGCCGACCCAGTTTTCCGCTGCGGAGAAGGGTACCCTGGCGCTCCCGCACAAAGGACGCTTTTCCCTGCTGCAAGGCGCTTGGCGGTGTGACAGGCGCGGGATCGGCTTGCATCTTCAGATAGGCGTCCTTGGTCTTGATATTTCTTTTTTGAGGCGTGTGGAGTGCGGACTGCGGCTGGGGGCGGCTTCTGCCCGCACTCTGCGCCCGGAGCGGATCTCCCGCTTCCCTCCCATGAAGACGGTCCCTTGGAGGCAGAATACTGTCATCTCTTGGCTTTGCGGCTTCCGGAGTATCATGACTGCCAGGGTAGCTGTCCGGGCCTGCATCCGGGGTGTGCTTTGCACCTTTCTTTCGTTTTCCCAGCAGACGCTCGGCCAGCTGCTTCGCCCGTTTGACACCGCTCACCTCGGCATCGCCCAGCTGGTCACCGCCGAAGTTATCCCGTTGGCCGTGTTGGGCCGTGTCCCGCAGCTGGCCCCGCAGGCGCTCTGTGCCGTCATCCAGCCCCCGCCGGATCAATTCCTTCGGCGCGGACTTGACCCGTTCTTTCAAAGTGTGCTGCACCTGGGGTTTCTCTTTGATTTTATCGATATATCTCACCTCGATCCAGGAGGGAGGGGCCTTGGCCCCTCCCTGGTTTTATTACGCGGCCAAGTCAGAGGGCTTGGTGGTCATCAGTTTATAGAGCTGCGTATGACGGGGGAAATTGTCCATGAAGGGCACAATGGCGCTGCCGCACTTGATGAGACCCCGTCCAAAGTCCACATTGGTGATGTAGGAGAGCTGGTTGTCGGAGATGTTCAGCAGCCGGGCCAGCTCCAGCCGGTCGGTGCTGGCCTGGTTGAGCATGACCAGGAATTCACTGTTGGCCAGCATGGTCCGGGCTGTGTGGGACTGGAGCAGATCGTCCACATTCTGGGTCAGGCCGGTACAGCAGGCACCGTACTTCCGCACCCGCTTCCAAAGGGTGAACAGAAAGTTGGCGCTGTACTCATGCTGGAACAGCAGATAAATCTCATCGATATAGATCCAGGTATTCCGCCCCAGGCGGCGGTTGCGGGTGATTCGGTTGAGAAAGCTGTCCAGGATCACCAGCATGCCCATGGAGAGCAGCTGTTTGCCAAGCTTCCGGATGTCATAACAGGCGATGCGGGAGCTCATGTCCACATTGGTGGGTTTGGCAAAGGTGTTGAGACTGCCCTCCGTGAACAGTTCCAGGGCCAGAGCCACATCCCGCGCCTCTGCCTCCGGCTGGCGCAGCAGTTCGGCGTGAAAGTCCTGGAGTGTGGGGGCCTGGCCCAGGCAGCCGTCCCGCACATAGTCGTGGTAGCACTGTGCTGTACAGCGGTCGATGATAGACTTCTCCTTGGCAGACAGCTTTCCGGCCCCCACAGACTGCTCACAGAGAGAAAGCAGGAACTCCGATTTCAGCACCACGGGGTTTTCCCCCTCGCCGTAGCCCTGCTCCATGTCCATGGCGTTGATGTGGTTGCTGGAGGTGGCGGAGATCTCCACCACCTCGCCCCCCAGCCCTTCTACCAGAGGACGGTATTCCGACTCCGGATCGATGATCAGGATGTCATCCTGGGTAGAGAGAGCCAGGGCGGTAATCTCCCGCTTGGCAGTAAAGGATTTACCGGAGCCGGACACCCCCAGAACAAATCCGTTGCCGTTGAGGAGCTGCTTGCGGTCGGCAATGATGAGATTTTTGCTGATGACATTCTGGCCGTAGTAGATGCCGCCCCGGTCCCGGATCTCCTGGGCTTTGAAGGGCATGAGGACGGCCAGGGCCTCGGTGGTCAGGGTCCGCAGGGCGTCGATCCGCCGCAGTCCCATGGGGAGAGCGGTAACAAGGCCCACGTCCTGCTGCCAGTTCAGAGTAGTTAGCTGACACAAATGCTTGCGTGCGATGGATTGGAGGGTCTCTGTATCGCTGTCCAGCTCCTCCTTGCTGTCGGCCAAATGCACCAGAGTCACCACAGCGAACATCATCCGCTGATCCCGTGTGGTCAGGTCATCCAGCATTTCCCGCGTCTCTTTCCGCTGCTGCTCCAGGTCGTAGGGCACCACCGCGGAGAAGTTATTGTTGCTGTTCTGCCGCCTCTGCCAGTTGGTGACATTGGTCTCCACCCCCAGCAGGCGGTTCTGCATCTCCCGCACAGCCTCATCGGTGGGGACGGGGATCACATCTATGGACAGCATCATGGTGCGGTTCAGGCTGGTAAGCTCATTGATCATGGAGTCCTTGATATAGCTGGCATACTCCTTGAGGAACATGGCCCGGCCATATTTATCGCCCATGATGAAGTGATCCTTCCGAAACTCCATGCTGTCCGGGCAGATGGCGTCCTTAAAGGAACGGCCTGTTTTCATGCACTCCCGCAGATCGATATGGAACCGGGACTCCTCGCCCACCCGGTAAAAATCATGGAGCACACGCAGCCGCTCCACCGCGTCCAGCTCCTCACAGTGGGAATCCAGGTGATTGAGCCGGGTAGTCACATCATTCATGACCCGGTCAAAGAAGGTGCGTGCCTCCTCGGGCGTTTTCTTATGGGCGGATACTGTGACATATCGCTCCTGCACCATGCTGTTGGAGGAGTCGGTGACCTTGTCCAGCAGCATGGCGTTGTACTCCGAACGGCCCCCGTCCAAATGGTCCCCCTGGGGCGGGATCAGGATTTCCTGCTCAAAGTTGCGGCGGTTGAGCCGTTTGTTGTTAATGGTGATTTTGGTGGTAGAGCCGGTGTCCAGGGCATTGAGCAGTTCCGAGTAGCCCAGGAACATGGAGGTCTTGTCCTCTTTGGAAGCGATGGCGTAATTGATGTCGGAAAAGCGGACGGTTTTCGAGAATTTCCCGCCAAACTGAAAAAGCCCATCCGGCCAGAGACGGCGGATGGGGATGGTATCCTGTACGGACTTGGGCACCGAAAGGTGCTCTTTGTCCTGCTTCAGTGTATTTTGAAGGGTCTTAATCAAGTCGGATGGCCTCCTTTATTGATGCGTGTTCCATGAGTTTGACATAGAGATCCTCCGTTCGGAATAAGAGCCGTTTGGGCATGAGAAATTCCGAGCGGATATAAGCCATGAGAAAGCGTTCCAGGGTCATGCCGTTGTAGGTGAAAAAACCGCCCAGGGCAAAGGGGAACGCGGCTAGGATGCACACCCAGCCGATCTCGCCTGTCCCAAGAACCGGACGCAGGCAAAAGTACATGGCCAGCGCCACCAGAACGGCCAGAAGGGCAAACAAAAATTGCCGCAGGGACAGGCCGAAGAATAGGCTTTCCTGATAATTGCGTACCTCTTTATTGATACGGACCTCCAAGGTCTCACCTCCTACATTTCTGTTTGGTTTTCATGGACAGACCGTTGCAAAGTCTGCCTGGCTATGGTACCATTTGCTCAACTTAGAAAGGGAGTGGAGCGTATGGCATACTTGATGCTCGGGATTGTAATGATTTTTCTCTCCATTGTGTTCCGGTTGGCAGCCGTGTTTCGCCTGACCATTCCACTGCTATATGCGCTGGTCGTCCCCACCGTGTTCCATGAATGGTATTATGCCCACCAGACTCTGGCCAACGTCATCTGGTATGCGCTGCTGGCGGTGGTAGTCCTATCCTGGGTAGTTTCCCTGATTCGGAAGGTTCGTGGCATTCTGCTTCGGCGGAGGGAGGACAAGATGCTGGAGCTTATCGTGCTCAACCGTATGCGGGAGGCACAAATGTATGGGAAACCAGAACCGGATGGAGGATATAAGATCCAGGTGGATGACCTGTTTGACGATAACTAACCAAGCCCCATCAATTCCCGGATGATCCGGTCGCTCATCTTGATCGAGCCTACCAGCACCAGCATATTGAAGATCAATTCTCCAATGTAGTTCCAGACCAGTGTGGCCGGTGCTGTGGAAGCGTCGCCCACAGCAGGTGGGGCGGAGGCAAACTGCGAAAAAATGACGCAGGCCAGCACAATGATACAGCCCTCCAGGCAGATGGCGGCATAGCTTTTGAGGAAAGCGACGCCGATGCTGCTGGAGGGCTGTCCCGCAAAACTAGACAGAGGGATGGGTGCGATAGCGGTTGCCATATAGAGCTTGAAAAAGCGGGAGTAAACGGTTAGGATCATAATGAGGGAGAGAACCCAGATAAACAGAGACCCCAGCAGGGTGACCGCCCAGAGGGGGATGGATTCCAACAGTCCCACGCTTTCAATGGCAGTAATGAGTTCCTCCGGCAGTGTGGTGGGTGACATGGCAGTCATGCCGGATGCGTCCATGATGGTGGATACTGCACCCTGGGCTATTCGGAACAGGGCGTTCATCAGTTCCATGCCATAGGTCACTGCCGCCTGGGCCAATACAAAGCGGATAAAGCACTTGAAGGCCACCTCCGGGCGCTTGATCTCGGTAAAGCTGCCGCAGGTCTTGACTACGCCCATCACGAAAAAGAGCACCAGCAGAGCGTAGCCGATGGCTTGGAGCGCGCCGTTGATGCTGACGATCACGTTCCAGATCCCGCCGCCTTTGAATTCCTCCGGGGTGGTGCTGATCAAAGTCCAGATCTCCGCAAGTTTGTCGTTCCAGGTCTGCAGGGCGGAATTCAGATTGTCTACGATCCAGTTTCCACTGCCCAATTACATCACCTCCCGTACAGGCTGTACTTCATGTTGCAGCCACTCCTTTCTCACCCACGGCCCGCAAAATGGGCCGTGGGTGTTCATATGTTTCTGTCTCATCAGCCGGTAATGAGGGTGAGGATCTCCTTGGTAAAGGTGATTACGATGCCACCAGCGATGGTAAGCATACCATTGGCCCGCTGAGAGGGGTCGTGGCTCTTGAGGGACAGGCCCAGCTGGAGGACGCCGAAGCCCAGCAGGATCAGGCCGATGGCCCGGATCAGGGAGAAGATGAACTCGGAAAGGTTGTTGACGACCGTCAGCGGATCGTCCGCGGCAAAAGCCGGGACAACCATAACGGTCAGCGCCAGAACGAGGCAGGAAAACAGGGCGTACAGTTTCCGTGCGCGGCGCTCATACTTACGGGTGGTCAGATTGTGTTTCATTCTGCAATCTCCTTTTCTTTGTTGGTTTCATCGGCAGAAATAACCTGGAAAAACGGTGTGCCTGGAATGGCCGGTGTGGTGTGATGTCCATGGTGAATATACGGCGCTCCGCCTCCATCCACAGTGTGACGGATTGCGGGGTGCTCGGTCAGTTCATACTTCAGATCCATGATGGGTTTTGCGCCTCGGATGAACAAGATGCAATAGCGATTATCCAGCGCACGGACCTCATCGGGGGTAAGCAGTTCCCGTCCACTCATCTGGAAATTGGTGGAGTAGGAGCCCGACTTGCCCTTGGTCTGTCCATGGGTTTTTGTGTCGATAGTGGCTTTACCCAGCGACTCAGAGATGTACTTGTGGGTGCTCTGCTCATTGCCGCCCAAGTAGAGGATGCTGTCTGAGTTACCAGGGATAGTTTCCCAGGAATCCTTATACAATTCCTTGATCTGAGCCATGTTCTGGATGATGGTGCTGGCAGAGATATTGCGTGAGCGCATGGTAGCCAGTTCTCGGGTAAAGCCAGGCAAAGGCATGGCCGCGAACTCATCCAATACAAAGTGGACGTGCTGGGGCAGCGCCCCATGATGGATCTGGTCCGCGCTGTAATAAAGCGTCTGAAACGCCTGGGAATAGAGCAGGGACACCAAAAAATTGAAGGTGTTGTCATTGTCCGGGATCACGGCGTAAAGAGCGCATTTCTTTTCTCCAAGAGTATAGAGGTCCATTTCGTCGTGATCCGTGATGGCCCGGATCTGGGGTAGGTTAAAGGGGGCCAGACGAACCGCAGCGGAGACCAAAATACTCTTGGCTGTCTTGCCCGCGCTCTGCTTGAATACTTTGTACTGCCTGAGAGCCACGCTCTCCGGGTTCTCCCGTTCCATGGCCTGAAACAGTAAATCCAGGGGGGAGAGATACTCGTCATCCTCCTCTCGGACCTCCGCGTATTCCAGCACCCGCATGACCATGGAGAAGTTCTGCTCATACTCCGGGGCCTCCTGGAACAGCATGAGGATGATGGCTTGGAGGAGCGCCGTCTCGGCTTTGGTCCAAAACGGATCAGATTCATGGCTGCCCTTTGGTGTGGTAGCTTGAATGAGGTTATTGACCAGCTTGAGGACATCTTTTTCATCTCTCAGATAGCGGAATGGGTTGTATCCGTCCGAATCCTCCAGGTTGACCAGGTTGAGTACCCGGATGTCATATCCCTTGCTTTTCAGCCACCCTCCGGTGGCTGTGAGCACCTCCATTTTCGGGTCGGTAATGACATAATTGGTGTTGGCCTCCAGAATGTTTGGTTTCACATAGCTGCGGGTCTTGGCCGCGCCGCTGCCGCCAATAACCAGGACGTTGAGGGAGCGGCGGTGTTTGTGGGTGTCCAGGCCCAAGCGGACATGGCGGGTCAGGATCTTGTTCTCTTTTTGGCGGAACATGGCGTTGACCTGCCGGGGAGAACCCCAGGCGGCGGAGCCGTGCTCCTCGCCGTCCCGCGTGCGCCGCTGTTCCGAGGCGTAGACGCATAGACCCATGATATAGAGGCCGGTGCAGATCAGGATGGACAGCAGGCTTTTGTCTGTCCAATGGATATCCAGCGGGTGCTGAAGCGCCGCTGTCAGGTTGGTAAGAAGTTCCGGCAATCCACGCCCCAAGGATTGAGCAATGAGCAATGCGCCCCAGACCACCGGAACATAGAAAAACAGGGCCAGGATAATGTCCCCGGCCCTGGAGCTTTGTTTCAGGAAAATTCACCTCCTGATAATTCTCGTGTGTCATAAAGTAACACACAGAAATTTGACAGGCAACTACTTACTATCTCGTATATTTTTATGTCTTTATTTTGAATTATGCGTATACCAAACATTAAATATTTTTCTAAACAGTCGATAATATTTTATAGAAAGAATTTTGTGACAATTGAAAAGCTTTTCTTGTTGCTTTTTATACTGTTTAAGGACAAAGAGGAGGAATCGAAAATGAATGTGTCCACAGCATTTATTCCTGGTACATATCATAACTCGAACACTCACAATGTCGCTGCAAAAGGTATGTCACAGGCAACCAGCACCAAGTTCAGCAGAGAGGACACCGTGGAAATCAGTGGGAAAAAAGCTGTCAAGGATACCTCTGATACTACAGAGATTGAGAACAATACCTCGTTGCCGGACACAGTTGTTGAAAATATTCGAAGAATGGCGAGAGAAGATGCCAAAAAGGGCGTTTATATGGATGAAGAATATGTTGCATATCGGTACGCCTATAAAAATCAGCATATTTCTCCAGACCGTCCCAAACTTTTAATGGGGTTAAATAAAATTCTTTCTACCTTGCCCCGTATCGTCAATCGGTTTCAGACTTTTTCTTTGATGGGCTGCCGGGCGACTGTCGATTTTTATAGCTCTTTTTCCACGTTTTATAACAGTAATGGAGAAAAAATTATGACTTGTGATTCCGATGGCGATGTTATGGAATTTCCAACAAAGGCGGAAAGCAAGTATTACAGTGAAACGACAGCCGTCTATGCCGAAGCCTATGATGCGGCCCGTGCGGAGATGAAAGCTCAGGCTGCTGGTAGTACTGAAGCATCGCTGGCCAGTGTGGATGTTAAAGCCTGATTGTGTATCGGAATAACCTCGGGTAGTTTAGAGGCGCTATGAGCACATGAGAGTTTGGATAATTACGGCTAACTTTGGACACTCCTATTACTTTTTTCATACAGAAGCAAAGACGAAGAGGACTCAGCAGTTGGATTCCACTGCTGAGTCCTCTTTTCTTATGGCATAATCATAACACATGGAATGTGCTGTTGTTTGGCATAAGCGATGGTATTTCTGGTTCCACCACGCTCACCCGTATAAACCGCAATCACCCGTCCGGAGTGATCTACCATCCATTCATTGCGACGCTGGTATGCGGAATAGGAGAACTCCCTACTAATGCAGCGCACCATATCTGCGTGCCGTATCACCTCCACATAACGATCAGTCCACGACGCACTCCAATGAAGTCCGAAATTTTCATACGGAAGTGCGCAGAGCAGCTTCAGTCGGGCATCTGATACTCTGCGTTTAAGAACCAGCTCTGCCGCGCAAATATCTACCCCCTTTGCCATCCCTGAAATAAATGTAGTAAACCCATCCTCTATCGCTCGGTCGATTTCCAGTCCTAATCGTACACATAACTGTTCTTCTGAGATGTTCAGCTTTTCTGGTCTGTGTCCCGTAAAGCAGCAACGATGCTGCCGTAGTTCTTGCTCATGCATAAACCACCCCTCCCTTGGTATAGACTATAACATTATCTAATGCAATAGTCTATATCCTCAAGTGAGCAATTCCTTATTATCTAACCATAACATTAGATAATAGGAGCATAAGATATGGTGAAACTGAATGTGTTGGAATTGCTGGAGAAACAGGGCAGGACAAAATATTGGCTCTATAAGCAACTTGGAATGAGCTATCAGAATTTCAACCGTATGGTGAACAATGAAACTCAGTCTATCAAATTGGAGCGAATTGAAACCCTGTGTTTATTGCTAAACTGCACACCAAATGATTTGTTTTTAATTGATTGTGAGTGTGAACATACGCCCCAACCGTAGGGGCATTATCTCTGCTTGGGGCGTCCTTTTTGTTTGCTTCTGGCCGGAGCCGCTTTGTGCTGCCGATTTAGCTGTTCCCGGTATCCCTTCAGCTGTGCCAGAACAGAGGGGCGCTCATGAGTCGTCTCCGTACTGATTTCGCTCTTGGATATACTGGAGCTGTCGCTGATACCGGCCAAGTCGAACTCCGACCGAGACTCTTTTTTTGGCGTTCTTTCCTCCCGGATCACGGAATCCCGCATGGGGGCTTGCTCCTTGGTTGGTGTACTCTGGCGATCCTGCGGAAGGTATCGAATGCGCTCAAAAATGAGATTGGCTCGCTCCAGCTCTGTGACTGGCATGGCCACATCTACCACCTTGCCCCGCCCATCTGAATCCCGGATGACAGAAAACAGGATCTTCTGTTTGACCGCTCTCTGCTTGAATGCCTGATACTGTTCCGGCGACATGGGGAACATTCGGATATCCCGTGTCTCCCGGAGCATTTTTCCCATGTTGACCTTCCCGGACAGGGTCTTGTGATGCTTTGCCAAAGCCAGCGTGATGGCCAGTAGATTTTTGAGAGCGGATGCACCCAGCCGAACCGTCACTTCTGTGCCGGTCAACATCATGCGAACCATTTGGTCGGCAGCCTCACCGCCTCCGATGTTCATCGTGTTCCACCTCTTTTCCTCTTGTTTCGGTTTTGCGGATATCTTCTTCCATCTGCTTGCTTGCCGTCTGGATCTCCCGACACAGAGCCAGCTTTTTGCGTTCTGCGCGGATCTGCCGGTTCAGATCGGCAAGTTGGTTATACACCTCCGTTTTTTCTTTTGTCAGATGCTCTAAAGGGATGCCGCACTGTTCCAATAGGCGTACGGCTTGCATGTAGCGGGCAAACTCATCTTCCATGCCGGACAGCCCGTTCTCATAGAGTGCCTTGGCCGGTGCCAGGGCCTCCACATCCGCCAGGGCGTCGTACAGCGCCTGCCGCTTCTTTTTGCGCACATTGAGGATGGTGCGCTGCTTCATCAGATTGGCCAGAGTTTCCTCTGTGCGGCTTTGGTAGGCGGTCATTTCGTCAGTGGTGGAAATGTTGTTCTCTCGCAGGAAAGCGAACTGTGTTCGGTACTGCTCAAACTTCATGACTTCCTGCCGCAGGTGCGGCGTCATCCTGGGGGGATACTGTCGCTGTTCGATTTTTCCCAGCAGGTAGAGATAATGAACGTACAGGGCCAAAAAGCCCGTGTATTTGGGGTGTCTGCGGTAGGGACGAAACATGGGCCTGTCAGAAAATGCGGCCCGTTGACCCGTCTCGATTTCCTCCAAATTGCCCAGGATGGCGGCACGGATACCGTTCTCTGTGAAGGTGGCATTTTTTCTGCCTGGATACTGAAACCGCTCCTGGCCCCGCAGACGGAATCCCAGACGGTTTCCGTGGCGGATCTCGTAGCCCTTGTGCTCCATGAGCAGGAAGAAGTGCCCCAGGTCATTGGCGTCCTCAATGGACTCCCGGAGATCCGCCTCCAGCATGGAGCGGAAGGTGGGTTGACCTTTGGATTGACGCAGCCACTCCACATAGCTCATGGATTTGGAGGTCTCTCCGGATAGGATCACAGAGAGGCCGTGCTCCCGGCACAGCCGGTCTGAGATGGCCCGGATCTGGCAGTAATAGCTTCTGGCATTGCTATGATATTTCTCGCCGGTGTCCGCGTTCACAGAGTTGAACACAATGTGCGAATGGATATGCCCCCGATCCACATGGGTGGCAATTACCGCCTCGTAACCGTCCAGATGCTCCGCAGCGAAAGTCTTGGCAATTTTCAGAGCCAGCTCGGGAGAGATTTCACCGGGCTTGAAGGACTGGACAATATGGTAATACTGGACGCCCCCCATGTTTTCGGTGTCCCGTTTAGTCTCCAGCATCTGACGGCATTCCCGGCCTGGCTCACAGCCCTGATGGGCGGTGAGGATCTTCTGCTCCGTCTTATCGCCGTTGAGGATGTAGTCGATCCCGATATCCAGCCGACCTTTTCGGGCCAGGATCTTGGTGACAGCCATTACGGATTGGCCACCTGGTACATCAACTCATAGACTTTATCCAGCAGGAACAGTCCACGCCTGGCATCCTCTGCCGTGGCGATACCGGCATTGACGCTGCGGGCGATCTGGTTGATGTTATTGCCGATGTGATGGATCTCCGTGCGGAGGTCTTTGATTTCCTGGGAGGGTCTGGCCCGGATCGGAGTCCCGTCGATGAGCCGGACGATATAAGCTCGTTTACACAGCCCGCAGAGTTTGGCCTGACGGCAGAGCTGCTGATACTGCTCCGCCGTCAGCTCAATGTGCAGATGGTGTTTTTCTTTTGGGAGCCCCAAGCGTTCCTCCTTTCTGCGGCTCTGCCGCAAACCTTCCGCCCGCAGGCGGCATTGGGGTCAGGGGTTTCCCCTGCAAGCGCGCAAAATGTACATTTGCGCTATGCTTGCCCAACGCCGCCCAGGCGGCGTTGGCTCGGCCCCGCCGAAGCGGGGCCTGCCTTCAAGCGGTAGGTGGATTATGATCATGGCAGGCCGGGCCTGCCAACTCCATAGAAAAGAAAAATTACCGCTCTGGACCGGAGCGGCGATGCTTACTTTGTGGCCTGGCATACTCGATATCCTTCAGTTCCAGTGCGGAACGGCGGGGGATGTAGGCGGCATATCTGGCGTAACTGTATCCATCACTGTTCACAAGGATGCCGTCCTGCTGCTCTCGACAGCATATCAACAGGCAGCGAAGCGCACCGTTATGCGGATCTACGCCGGTGAGTGCCGTGTTGTCTCTCAGAAAGGGGACATCCTCCTGTAAATTGGCGGAAAAACAGCGGTATTGCTGTTCGGTCAGATGGATGACTTTCACGACCTGGAAGGGTGTGAAGCCTACCATGCTGTTGTCCTCCTGCAACGCCCGAACATGGTTTGGCTTCCGGTAGAATTTTGCAGAAGCTATTTTCTCTGTCATAATCATCTCCATTTCGATGCAAGGGTGTCTACTGAAACACCCTGAAGGTAAAAAAATCCAAGCAGGGTGTCTGTTGTGACACCCTGCTTGGATTTTCCTGTTCAATTATCGTTCCGGGGAACGGCTCTTTTTCCGTGTTGTCCGTGATCCCGTTGGAGGATTTGGTCGCTCGATCTTGGGCAGTGGCTCCAAGGATATCTCGCTTAGATCCACGTCCAAAGGTTTGGACGCATTTTCCAAGACATGCTTGAGGCTGTGCTGGACTCCGATATTGGTCACGTCAATCTCATTGACACACTGACTCAACCAGGGAAACTGTTCCGCCAATTGCTCCATCAGACCGATCACATCCAATGTAGTCAGTTTTTCTGCTGAGACATACACAGAATACTGGCGATGTTCAAATCCGTTGGCCGTCATAAATCGGCGGATATCTTGATACGCCTTTTTATAGTATTGCGCATTTTGAGGCGGCTCCGTATGCGGGTAGAGCTGTTTCAATGACTCCTGGTGCAGATCAAATGTAATCTGCTTTCTACTGCCGGTGTTGGACATATTAGGCCATCTTCCGTCTTTGGATCTTCCACGCTTGGGACAGCACATCCTCCTGAGTGCCATCATCATCATGCCAAGTGCAGGAAGCTGCAAACTTGGGGAACCAATCTGTCCGAAGCAATGCCATCAAAATGGCCCACATATTGGAGAAATCTTCTTCACCGCCACAGCCCGCAAAGGACAGCCTCTCTCCATTGGAAATGCAGTGCAATCCTTTTGCTGCAAAGCTTTTCTGGATCGTCTGCCGCACAGCCTCCACAGTATATCCGTATTGCTGGATCTGTTCCTTGTCAAAGGTGAACTCGACTTTCATGTGCGTACCTCCTCCTATTGTCTCATTATACCTGCCTACTGGGAAGTTATCAAGGGCAATCGGCAGACAGTGGGCCGTCACGCGCTCTGGGCCAGCTCCCGCACAATCCGTTCCTTAGACAAAGCAGCATAGGCATCGGTGACCTCGATGCCGGTGGCAGAATATCCTTCCAGCACAGCGGCCAGCACCGTGCTACCGGAACCGGCAAAGGGGTCCAGGATACGTCCACCCGGTTCGGTGATCTTCACCACATCCCGCATGAGCTGCAAGGGCTTTTCCGTCAGATGGATGCGGTTCTGGGGATTGCCGTACTTGAATACGCCGGGCAGACAGGGGACGGGTCTGCTGATAGGCATATCCCCATTGGAACCCCAGACAATGTACTCGGCCTGCTGGCGGAAACGGCCCTTCTGGGGACGGCTGTTACCTTTGTCCCAGACAGCTGTGCCGCGCCAGATCCACCCCGCCCACTGGAGCGCATCGGTGGCTGCGGGGAGTTGACGCCAATCGATGAACATGCACACAGGGGCACCGGGTTTACAGACCTTGCGGGCGTCATAGAGCCATTCAGCGGCCCAACGGGTCCAGGATCGCTGATCCTTGGAGTCGCCGTCAAAGGGAGGGGGCGCGCTTTCTCCCATGCTGGAATATTTCTTGTCGGTGGACTTGTTTTTCTCAGCCTGGGTTCGGCCCCCGGAGGCATAGGGGGGATCGGTGATAACCGCATCGAAGGTGTTAGGGGCGAACTCGCGCAGAACCTTCAGCGCGTCGCCGTGGATGATCTCCCATTTATCGTTCATGAGAATCCCTACCTTTCTTTTTGTTGGATTTTTTTGGGGGTTGTTCAGCGGAGAGCTCCGTCTCCACATACTCGCTGATGATATGCAGCGCCTGATCATAGTCACGGCAGGAGGTGACTCGATCAATCATCTCCTTGTTCTGATCATGCATGCCTGCCATTTGGAGCAGTTGGGAGGCAGTACCCATAATAGAGAAGATATTGCCATCTCGGCCCAACAGCTCCATTTTGGGCTTTACGAGCTTCTGCTCCTGGATAAACCCGCCCAGCCGGTTGGGTACATAATCACTGAGCCAAGTGCCGCCAAATTGACTGTGCGTCTGAATCCGCCACAGCGCAAGCTTTCCCACATTCAGCTGTACCCCCTCAAAAGAGAACATCAGGTTTGTGAGACCGTCGTGCTGAAATGTGGCTGCATGTTCAAATTTGGTCCCATTCAGCAGGATTCCTTCCTGGGTGAGCAGATCATTGATGCCGTCCACCCATTCCTGAAGGTCGCCGCCGCAGCCCTGGAGGATCAGCCCCTCCTCGTTGGTCATGTGCCGCAGGTCCTCCGTGGTCTTTTCTTGGATCATTTGACCTCCTCGCGCTTGGCGCTTTTCTTTCTTCTGGGCGAAGTGCGTCCCTTCGGTTTGGAATCTGTCACAACGGGGATGTCCAGTTTATTGGCACGATGGATCTCCGCCCACATCCCTTCCGTGACCGGCCCATAGACATTGACTTGCTGGCACTTTTCTACCAGCCGCAGACCCATCTCCCGTGCGGCCAGGTCCTGCGCCGGATCGCCCGGATCTGCGATGGTCGGGAACATGAGATGGGGGCAGACCGGGATGTCGCCCGCCTGAAAGACTTCCTGGGCTTTCTGTCTGGCAAACTCAATGTTTTTCTCCACCTCACCTCGGAGGGGGGCGCAGATGTACACCAATTTGGGGCCGTGGTCTTTTGCCGGGACTTGAATGCGAAAGGTCTCCACATAGTCGCTGGCCATTTGCCGGAGCTGCCGGTAGTCCTCCTTGGTAGGATGATAGGCATACCAATCGATCCGGTTACCATCTACCCAAATATGCGGGTCAACGCCATCCCGCAGGTAGGGGTTGTTGGGGATCTTCTGTTTCCCCCATACATCCTTGAACCGAAGAGTCAGCTTGTCCAACACACCCTGGTCGTTGTCCAGCAGCGTCAGGCGGAGAGCCGCATAGTGATCCGCATGACCCAGTGTAACAAATTCAGCCCTCACCTGACGGTTTCTGTCCAAGCCACCCAGGCAGGCACGGCCTACAAAGACCGGATCATGGATCACAGACCCATCCGCAAACAGTTTGCGGAGTTCCTGCTCAAAAAAGTTGCTCACTTAGTCACTCCTCTCGTGGTTTTGATGTGCAGAGACTTATCTGGAAATACTGTCCCGCTGTTTTCTCTTGGGCGACGATGGATGGATTTTGACCGGCTCCAGGGATGGCTCACGAAACATATTCAAGTATTGTGCCACGGTGCTTCGGATGGCGGCTCGGTCTGCAGCATTTGGTTTATACCCATACCACTCAACTGTTCCATTGTAGATCCAAATATGAGGAGCGACTCCATCCGGAAAATTAGGATTGTCAGGTATCATTTTGCGCCCAATGAGATCGACAATGGGAAGATCGATGTGGTCGACCAATCCGCTCAAACGGTTGATCACCTTCACAGAAAGCGAATCATAATTGCGCAGGACGGCGGGGTCATCGAATTCGATTCTTACTCGTAAATCTCCGCCCAGCGTGCCAAAGCAGGTACGCCCGATAAAAATAGGCTTATGGACGATTGTCCCATCTCCAAACAGATCCCGTAGTTCCTGTTCAAAAAGCGTGTTCATCGGCTCATTTCACGCCCTTTCTGTTTTTGGGGCGTGGGAGGGGGCGGTTGTTGAGGAGCTAGTTCGTCTCGGGACGAATCCCGGATCACAGAACGGCTTTTTCCATCCATGACCAAGGTGTCAAGAGAATCGTTACAAATCTCCTCACCACTGATGACCAGGGCAGTGTCGGTTAAATGCACATCGCCACACACCCTGCCATATACAGCGCAGGTGCCGGATAGAATAGGCGCACGTCCTGTGTCCGGTGAGTCCAAAACCATCCCGCAGTCGGACACTCTGGCGTGGCCGCATAGATTGCTACCTCGAATATAGGCATCATCCTCCGCGCGGGCATGGCCACTCAGAGCAGAACCTTGGGAAACATAGGCATTTCCGCAAACAATGGATTCTCCATATAGGGCCGAGCCCTTATCCACATAGGCGTCATTACACGCAATCGCGTCGCCAAAGATCCAGGCATCATCTCCCGTTTCAAATGACAGGTTGCTCTCGCTCTCAACAAAGCCGCCCAGCTCCCCAGCCTTTACCTTTTTCCCAATATCCCTTAAGGCCCGAATACGATGAAGGAAGGGATACCTTTCGTGTGAGATCTCCGTGATTTCATATTTCTGATTGCTCGTTGTTCTCATCTCCTTTTTTATGCAGCATTTTGGAACAGGCTCTCCTGCGCATCTTCCAGACGGAACTCCGCGTCAATGTCGGAGAAGGTCTCGCTGCGATTGAATTTCTCGCTTACCTTGTTGGGCAAGGCCTGCAGCTCCAACATCCGTTCCCACAGGTTTGGGTGGTAGTCATAGAGATGGCGCAGTTCTTTTCTTTTGGCGTTAGGGCAGAACCAGCAGCCCCCGCGGGTTGTAAATGTGTAGACAGGCGAAAGCAGCCCTGCCCGCTGGCAGAGCTGCTTTGCATCTTCCTCTGTACAGTTGTACTTGTCCAGTAAGGAGACCCGGTTTCCGGCCAATCGAAGCAGCCGTTCCTGCTCGTCCTTGGCGATCCCAATATACTGAACTGTGTCGGGCGGCAGCGATTTTTGGTATCGCAGGATCGGTTTCAGCTTGCAATCTCTCTGAACAGCACACCGTCCGCAGATGGGAAAAGAACGCAGAAGGCCCTTCTTAGGACCGCGGGTGATTTTGCCTGTGAAGAGATCCACATACGTTTTCTCACTGCGCAGGACAGTTACCTTCACACCCCTGCGTTCTAAAGCCGGAATGGCGGTGGTGTAAATAAAATCTCGGTGTTCCGGCACCTCGCCGGAGATCTCCTTGTCGAACATGACCTCACAGTATACTGCCTCATCCAGAGGCTCCCCATGTTCCAGAGCCAGTAATATGGTGGCAAGACTGTCCTTACCAAAGGAACAGGAGGCAACATGTTTCAACGGTCCGACACACCTGCTTCCTTGATGCGACAGGCGTTGCACAGTACCTCCACTTTGTCCGTCTGCTCCCAGGGAGCGTCCGGATGGGTAAAGTGGCCATAGTTGCAGAACTGAGCGAAGATGGGCTTGTCCAGTCCGAGGGTGTGGCGCATCCCGGCGGGGGTCAGGTCAAAGACCGCCTGGACGGCCTGTTCCAGCACATCATCCCGGTATTCGCCGGTTCCTTCGGTATCCACGTTGACCGCCACAGGCTCTGCCTTTCCGATGGCATAGGCCAGAGTGACGGTACAGCGATCCGCCAGACCGGCAGATACAATGTTTTTTGCTATATAGCGGGCCATGTAGGCTCCGCTGCGGTCCACCTTGGTGGAGTCTTTACCAGACAGTGCGCCGCCGCCGTGAGGGGCCAGTCCGCCATAGGTATCCACCATCAGCTTGCGGCCCGTAAGGCCGGTATCCGCCTCAAATCCGCCATAGACAAACCGCCCCGATGGATTGATCAGGATCTCCGTTTCCCCATCGAGCGGCAACTCCCGCAGTGCGGGATGGATCACATGGTCCATGAGTTCCTCCCGCAGTTGGTCCAGGTCTTTCTCCGGGTCATGCTGGCAGGACAGAACCACCGATGCAAGACGCACGGGGATATCGAAGTTGTACTCCACAGACACCTGCGCCTTGCCGTCCGGACGCAGGCCCTGGATCATCCCGGTTTTTCTGGCGTTGGTCAGCAGCCGGGTGAGCCGGTGGGCCAGGATGACCGGCAGAGGAAGATAGGATTCTGTCTCATCACAGGCAAATCCATACATGATCCCCTGGTCGCCAGCCCCAGTCTGGACTCCTTCCCGCACAGCGTGAGCAATATCGTCGCTCTGATCGTGGGTGATGACCTCGATCTCATAGTCCAGCCCAGTGTACCCAGCTTCCCGGATGGTCCGGCAGACAATGGAGGGGATATCCGGCATGACCTTTGCCGAGATTTCTCCGGCCACCAGCACTTTGCCAGCTGTGGCCAGTACTTCGCAGGCCACATGGGCGGAGGAGTCACCCTTGAGACAGGCATCCAGAACAGAATCCGCGATGGTGTCGCAGAGTTTGTCAGGGTGGCCCTCGGTAACAGACTCTGCGGTCAAAATGTATTTATCTCTCATGGTCGATTTTCCCTTTCTTTTTTATGTGTTGGTCGCCAACGATCCGTCCCTGTTCTCCGGCTGCCGTTCGCACAGGAAGGATCTGCATGTTGTCGTACAGGGACTTGTATCGCTGAATCTGCTCATCCGTCAGGGAAATAAACTCCTCCTGGCCAAGTCCAGCGACGAAGAAGGTGCCGCGGATGATGTCATAGGGCAGATAGTCCTTATCCAACAGCGGACGATTCATCGGCAGACCAAGGAGCTTTCCCTCAGAATTGCACACCAGGGCAACCGGCTCTTGGAACGGATACACAGCTTCAATATCTCCTCCTACGAGCTGCTGCATATCCGGGAGGCTTTCAATCTCCTGCACACGGCAGGGCTTTTGCGGTTCTACCACTAATACTTTCATGTGCGATCATTCCCCCGATTCCTTTTTTTCTTTTTGCTGCCATATAGCGCATTGAAATCCGGTCTGGGGCGGTCTGCCCGCATCCGGTCCGTTCGATAACAGAAGATGTAGAATTTCTGCACTTGCGGGAAAAGCCGAAGGTGGTATCGATATTGGCTGCTGTCCATGCGGAATGCGTAGAAGGTCTGCCGATCAGACATTCGTGCCTCTGGATGCGCTTTGCAATACGTTTCCATGGCGGGAAAACTGTTCAAAGTACCATTGTTTCGCAGTTCATCCAGCAGTTCATTTAACTCTGCAAGAAAACCTGGAGACTCCAGATCACGGTTTTGCCGCATCCAGGTCACCGTGACACCGTCACCAATCTCTCGCCCTGTGAACACGCCTCGCAGGCAACCTACGCAGGCTGTCTCCTGCAATTTTGTTGTAAACAGTGGATTGAGGTCCCCGTTTGATGCATCATAGATAGAAAACTTTTTATCCGGCATCTTATCTCTCTTTTCCGTGCTGCTTTTTGGGGGATTTGGTCTGTTCTATATAGCCGCGATTGCGTTTGACTGTCTCCAGATCCAGTTCTTTGGCACAATGCTGCCACGCCTGTTTTAATTTGGACAGTGGCAGTCCGTTCTGCCGGTAGCCCTCCCGAATGCCCTGGTAATAATATTCCGAGGGCAGAGCAGGAGAGCGCCACCGATCCCCATCCGTCATCACGTAGGCCATGACAGTCAGCTGCCGCCCCGCATGATCCCGCACAGCAACAGACTCTTTTTCGTATAGGTGGGGATATCCCTCATAGAGATCAAGAGACCGCTCACAGCCCGGTGTGATCCGCCAAAGCAGGCCATGTACCTGCTGCCCTTCCTTGGGCTTGATGGTGGCAACGCCATTTCCGCTTGCATTGCCGCGAAACAGCAGTTCATATCCCTCCAGCACGACCGGCCCCACCACCTGGGCCGCGGGACAGCGGTAGGCCATCTGATCCAGGTTAATGTTGCTGCCGTAGGCGAAATACAATTTATCTTCAGCTATGGTCCAACACCTCCAGTGCGCCGATCTTCGCCAGCGCCATAATCATGGTCTGCGCCTGCGCCTCTACACCACGATCCGGCAGGGGACAGTCCTGATCCGTCATGCGGATGAAATTGCTGCGAAGCTGCCAGATATAGCTCTCTGTGTCCGGAAACTCCGTGGGGTCAAAGGCAGCTTTCCGAAGCTGGTCCATGATTTCTGTCCCGGTACCCTCGTACACGGTATCTTCAATGCGTATTTTCATCGTGCCACCTCACTGCTTCGGTTTTTCTTTTTCTTATTGACATCGTAACTGTCCTTGTCATAGCGCCATGCCCGATCCCCGTCCAAGTTGGCCAGAAGATGATCCCGCGTGTGCTTGAACTCGGGTCCATTCAACCCAAGGCGTACCAGCCATACCCGAAAGGTGAACAGCTCATTATCGCTTTGCGTCTTGCGCATGACGGTGCTGCGCTGGGCGATAGCCTGGGCCGACATGGCAAGGCACAAATTCACATAGGCAGCAGCGCGGCCTGCGTGGAGGGTGGAATTAAAACAGCGGAATTCGACGGTCCCCCGGAAAAACACGGAATGGAGATTGAGCGCATAGTACCGTGTCCAGTTGTAGTGCTCCGTGCTGCCGTTATCCCCCTCATACCAGATGGTTTCCAGCTGTGTCAGATTTTTGGTTTCTTCGGATGAAAGCTTGCGTGCCTTTTGCAGCATGGGTTCCCGTACTTTCTGGCAATAGTTCGCTATGCGATAGGAGTTAACCTGGAGTGCCTTGAACAGAATATCTTCTTTGGAATACATAATGCCCAACAGGTTTTTCAGGCTCTGGCGATTATGGTTTGCGGCATCCACATGGACATGGATACCGCAGGAGGAATTGACTTTTCCCCCTGCAGTGCGGACGCGGCGGACGCATTCCTGAAATTTGGGCAATTCCGCATAGGTCAGTTTGGGCGTGACCATTTCCACACGATACCTCGGATCTGAGGTGGAGGTGTATCTGGCACCCACTTTCTGTTCACCACGGATGCTGCTGTCGCTCATCAGCCGCCACTCTTTTCCCTCACCATCCCGCACATACCAGCTGTCGTAGTAGTCATCCCCACGGCGAGGCTCCGTCCCAAAATAATCTGCCAAGGCTTGTGCCGCCTGTTCACGTGTAATTCCGGTCAGTTCCACTTCCACGCCGAAGCACTGATCTTTTAGTCCTACTTCATTCATGTCACTGCTCCCTTCTAAAAGATATTTCAAAACCTTGTAAACACTGTATCCGTTCGAAAACCGCTGATCCCGGCGAACATATCAAAATGGCGTATCAGGTGATCTCATCTCCTTCCTGCTGCAGGGCAAGAAGAAAGCCGAGGACATTCTCATCCATGTCCTCGGCCTGTGCCTGCTGGCTTTTTTCTGTTGTCAGATCCAAATTGCGCAACTCTTCCCGAATCAGCCCACGGATGGCAGACAGGAGGGCATCCTGTTCATGGGCTTTACACACCATCCGACACACAGCGTCTGTCCGTTTCCCGGCAGGAATGGAGCTGAGAATGTGCCATGCATCACGCTGTTGGGGTGATGTCAGAGAAAAAGAAAGGTTGAGCCGCCGCTTACCTGCCATTGCCGACACCCCGCGACATCTGCCCCACAAGGCGCTCATATCCTTTAGCGTTCAGGGATACGTCATCCAGGATAAGCGGGCGGCACAGGCCGTCTGTGGCCGAAAGGTGGCGCTTTAAGAGCGCCGCTCCGCCGCCCAGGAAAATGGCGGGCATGGCTCGGATGTCCAGGCCGCTCTCTGTGACTGCCGAGAGCAGGTTTCGGGCGTACTTGCCTGCCTGGGCGTGGATAACCGCCCTGATCCGCTCGTCCATCCCGCCGGAGCTGCCCCGCAGGGCGCTTTCGATCTGAGCGGTAGTCATGGACAGCCCAAACAACCGGCGCACCTGTTCGCTGATTTCATCGATACAGCGGATCATGCCCAGTTCCAGACTCCGGCAGGAGGCAGCGTTGGGGATGCGGTTGTCCAGACGCATCAGATCCACCGTCCAGCCGCCTATGTCAGCTACGATGACGGACGGCTCGTCCAGCAGCTCCGTCTGGGTCAGTACGGCGGCATAGCCCTGGGGAAACAGGGACACCTCTTGGATGGTGATGGTATAGTCCTGCCCCTCATAGCGAAAAGGAATGGCGCTCCCATCCCGGTACAGATACGAACGGAAGGACTTCTTGTCCCTGCCAAAGCTGGTCAGGGGCAGACCTGCCGCCAGGTGGATGCTGGCGGTGTGCTCCGCACCCCGGTGCTCCAGCTCCTTGGCGATGGCTGCCAGGGTAAGCAGATAGTAGTCCTCCGTCTGGGTCTTATCCCTCTGAAGGGGCTGACGACCGCTGCCCACCACATAGTATCTGCCGCCGCACTCCAGTACATCTTTCTGGGTGTACGGCTCGTGTTCGTACTCTACTAACCCGGTGGGAAAGGAGAAGTGGACAGTTTTCATGGCTGCATAGCCATGATCCACGCCGATCACAATTGCATCATTCATCTGGTATCGTGCTCCTTCCGATCATGTTGTTTCTGAGGATTTAGATGGTAGTTTTGCAGTATTGCTGTGTACAGCTTTTGCTCAAATGCCCGATATGCCGGTGTGGTGTGGTCGATAGGGAGAAGGACAGCCCGTTCGTAGCAGGTTCCAGGTACGATCTCCCAGCGGATGACCTGGAACTGATCCGCCAGCAGATAGCGCATGAGCTGATGGCCGTTCATCATTTCAAACATCCCGCGGGAGTCCTCATAAGGGAACTGCTTATATAGCTCAAAGCCTGTCAGTCTTTGGGCCGTGAAGTACAGCTTGAAGCCCCCTGGGTCCAGTTCTGGGGCGAGCTGCTCATAGAATGTCTTTGCGTCCATCTCAACCAGCCCTTCTCCACTTTTGGGTCAGCCGTTCCAGAACAGTCAGCCTGCCGGACACTTTCCGCGCCGAGAGATCCAGTCCTTTCATCTGGTTTTGGATACGGCGGTGGATCTGCTTGAGCTGCCGCCTGTCGCCGCAGCCCTCCAGCACTACATAGCTGCCTTTTCCGTTGGCCAGCACCTCACGCCGCCCGGTATCATCCCGGAGACTGGCCATGAGACGCTGGCCCAGGCGCTTGCGGTAGCCGTCCTGGAGGGCCTCCACATCCCCGCACACGCCATGCTTTTTCAGGATCGCAGCGATCTCGCTGGAGTGGATCTCCATCCCCTCGAACAACGCCTCCAGGATCTCCTGCTCAGCCTCTGGCGGCAGTCTGGGCGGAGCAGTCGGCTTGGCACCCGCGTTTTCCCGGTTCATCGTTCTGCCTCCTTTCGCTTCTTTTGAGGGGAATGCGGCGCTTTTGCAGGCTGCGGATCACCGCGCCAGGTTTCCGGGGCCATGGTGTTGATATGGCGGAGCATATCCCGCACGTTTGCACAGGTGAATTCCGGCTGTTCAAATCCATGGCGCTCCGTGTAGATGGTCCACTTATGGGTCTCATGGGGACTGTCCCGGATGACCACAAAATATCTCCCGTTGCGGTCACCATGCAGAGGTTCAAACCGCACGTCATCATAGAGCGGGCCGGACAGCGGGCAGTTGTTCTTGAACCAGACATAGTAGTTGTCCAGGATATACGGGTCGGTGATCCCCATGACCACCTTGCTCAACTTCTGGAGCCGTCCGGCCAGCGCGTCATCCTGACAGAACCAGTCATACCACCCGGCCTCACACTGAACGGCACGATCTTTCGAGGAAAAATCCCCGGCACGGAACCGCTCCTGCCACTGGCGGACACTCATTTCCGTCATAGCGTCCCCCTTTCCGGCAGGAGGCGCTCCATGAGGTCGGCAATGGTCCGAAACACCTCCGCCAATTCACGGGATTCTTTCACCGTATCTTCCATCTCGTCCCTGGTCATGCGGGTGCATTTAGCCCAGATCCGGACATTTTCCTCTGTGGGGTCCAGCAGGACCGCCTTTTCATACGCCTTGCAGAAGACTCCGGCGATCTTCCCCTCACGGTCGATCTCCGCGTCCTTTTCCTGGATTTCCTTTTTTGCTCTCAGGATGTCCAACGCCTCCTGAGCGGCCTGCTCCCGCTGCTCCTCCGGCAGATCCTCCACCTGCTTGGTGATCTGGTAGCCCTGGTTGATGGACAGTTCCTTCTTGTCCAGCGCCTCCTTGACCGCTGCAGGGGCGTGCTCGTCGATCTGCATCACTTTGCCCATGGTCCGCTCACCCAGGCCAACGGAGTCTGCCAGTTCTTTGCGGGTGTCAACAGGAACGGAACTTTCCGGCAATGTTGCCGAAAGGTCAGTTCGCGTACCCTGGTTTGCCTTGGCCCTGGCTTCGATCTCCGGCTTGAGCTTCAGGGCGATCTTGCCCAGTTCCCACTTGTCCAGGTTACGGCGGCCTTTCTGGGTATCCAGCGCCCACTGCTTGGCCTCCAGCAGATCGTCAAAGGCGAACACCAGCATCTGATAGGGCAGGCCGTGCTTGTCGCACAGGGATTTTCGGTTATGCCCGTCAATGACGACCAGATCCTCATTGACGATGATGGAGGTATAGCACCCATTTTTCAGGAGGTCCGTCTCCAGCGCGCCGAGCTGCTCCTCGCTCAAAGGCGGGAGCAGCTCGGCCATCTCAGGCAGCACAACAGGGGTGCGCTCTGTGCTGCTGTAAATGATCCCAGTGTTCTTCATCAGGCGGCCTCACACTCGGCCTGGTTCTGCTCGGCAGCGGTTGCCTCCTCTGCCCGACGGGGGGAGAGGAGCTCCACCTCCGTAGCCTTGATCAGGAAGCCGGGCTGGCGGGTGGGATCGTCAGAAAAAGTGATGGTCTCGAAGTCGCCGGAGGCGGCCAGCTTGCAGCCCTTCCAGGCATAGGCAGCACAGAACTCGGCCAGGGGGCCGCGCACCTTGATGGAGATGAAGTCGGTGAGCCGGTTGCCCTCCTGATCCCGATAGCGGCGGTCCGAGGCGATGCGCAGGATGGCATAGGGCTTGCCCGTGGTTTCGTTCATCTTCAGCTCCACATCATTGGTCAGATTTCCAGTGGCAGTGATCTTCAACATCGTTCATTTCTCCTTTTTCTGTTAGAATAGTTGGTTGTAAGAAAGAGGGGGACTCACAGCTTCTGTGAGTCCCCCAAGGGCTTAATACCCCGTCCGGGGCAGGGTGGGAATGGCAGGTTTGCCGTACACCGTGGTCACCCAGCGGCTGACAGCCTGCACCCACTGGCCGTTGTAGACGCCGCCCACGTCGGCCACATTGACAAACGAGGTGGAGGCCAGGTTGGCCACGGCGGTGCAGTGGAGGTACGGCTTTTCTACCTGGGCAAAGCCAGCAGGGGCCTGTCCAAAGACGAACATGACCTCTGTGACCCGTTCATTGCTGGCAAGGCCCAGTGCGGTGGCCGAGGCAGCCAGGGTGTAGTTCTTGCTGGTGGACAGGTTGTCTGCCAGGGTCCGATACTCGCCACCGTTCACACGGTAGGTGATCTTATAGGTGCCGGGGAAGTTATAGGTTCCGGTGACCACCGTATCCAGCCGCACCTCTGCGGGGAGGGTATCGCGCCAATAAAAGTTGTCCAGCCGGACATTGGAGCTATTGGCGATGCCGGAGAAGGTATAGCGTACCGGCTGGCCTGCGATGATCTCCTTGGGGCCGGTTTTGGTGATGGATACGCCGGTGGTCAGGCTCTTGTTGGTCACCTCAAATTTGACGATCTGTCCCTCATGCTCCAGATAGGCAGTGAGTTCCGTTTCGTTTACGCCGTAATTGGCCGGAGCCTTGACCTCCCGGATGGTATAGCGGGAGAGAGGCAAAGGTTTGGACACGGCCAGCCCACGGCTGTCAGAGCGGATGGTGTCTACCAGATTACCCGCCTTATCGTAAATCTCAAATACGGCCCCCTCCAGCAGCGTTCCGGCAGGCAGGCCGTTGGTGGGGTTGTAGTCGGCGGACTTCTTGACAATCTGGATCTGGCCTGTGATGGCCCGATTTTCCCAGGTGATTTCCGTGGTCTCTCCGGGCTTTACATAGACAGTCTTGAGCTGTTCGTCTACGATGTAGCCCTCGTTCTCCAGCTCCCGCAGATACACCTTGCCGGACAGCTCCAGGGTGTCAATGTAGGCGTATCCGTTCTGGTCGGTGGTGAACTGATCCACGGGATTCATATTGCCGTCGTAAAGGAGGAAGGTCACACCATAGATTCCCTTTCGGGTGGCGGCGTCGATTTTGTGTAACAGAATACCCGAAAACGCCTTGTTGGTTACGGTCTTGCGGGTGGTCTCCCCATCCTTTACGGTGAAGTAGATGGGTGTGGGGTCCAATTTGAAGGTATCCGGGCAATCGGTTTCCACTGCATAGTAGTTGTCAGCCTCCAGGGGCAGAAACACTTTTCCATCCTTCCCGGTGGTCACGGTATCCACCAGAGCGTCATCGCTGACGCGGCGGATTTCAAAGGTGACGCCGGAGATGGTTTCTGTTTTATCTGCCTCATTGACTTTGGTAAACTCCACACCGCCCACCGGCGCATTGTAGAAATAGAGCTGCTGGGTATCGTCCGGGTTTACCACCAGCGTCTGGCTCTGGGTGTTGGGGTCAATGGTGTATCCAGGGATGCTTTCCACTTCAGTTACTACCACTGTACCGGTGATGCCGGAGAGGATGATCTGCCCCTCCGCATTGGTCCAGTACAGCCCGTTGGAGGACAGCTTGCCGCCCTCGTCCGGCAGATAGGTGCCGTCCGCGTAGGTGATCTTGAACTGCACCCCCTTCAGCGGGGTCTTGTCCTTGCTGGACAGCTTGTGGATGATGAGGTTTCCCATAGGCTGGTTGCGGAACTCCACTGTGACGGTCTGGCCCTCCTTGACCTGGACGGTCTGGGGGGTGTCGTCCAGCAGGAAGCCGTCCTTAGCCCTGGTCTCCTTGATGACCAGTGTGGTTCCCGGCTCCACTCCCTCCACCAGGAAAGTGCCGGTGCTGTCTGTCACGAACTTGCCGTTGGCGTCGCCCACCACAGAGCCGTCCGATTTTGTCACCAGGAACTCCACATCGGAGAGCGGCGTGTTATCTGCCGCCGATACCTTCTTGACCAAGACAGCTCCCTTGGGGGCATTGGAGAAGTAGAGGGTTACGATGTCTTGGTCCTCGCCGCTGATATAGAAGGACTGGGGCGCGGCGTCGATCACATGGCCGCTGTCGCTCTCCAGCTCCTCGCAGATGTAGTAGCCCTCTTTGAGTCCAGTGACAGTGAAGGAACCGTTGGCCGAGGTCGTGTAAGTGCCGATCACGGTGCCGCCGCTGCCGCTGACCTCGCCGCCCAGGTATTTCAGCTGGAACCGAGCGCCGGAGATGGCTTCCCCGGTCACGCTGTCCTGCTTGTAGACCACCAACGCCGACAGGGGGATGTTGGAGATGGTGACGGTCTTGTTTTCACCGCCCTTGACATAGACCTCCGTGATGGGATCGTCGGGGAGCTGGTAGCCGAGGGCGGGCGTGGTCTCCTCGATCTTCAGCCAGCCGTCCTCGATGCCCTCCAGGACGATCTGGCCCGCCTCGTCTGTCTGGAAGGTGCCCAGGTCCCGCTGCTCCCCGGTGTCTGTTTTGTTGCTGGCCCAGGTGATATGAAATTCGGCGGCTTCAATGGGATCATGGGTGACGGAGTTTTCCTTCTGGATGGTGACGGTGGGCCGCTTGTGGTTCTCAAAATACACATCCCGGTCCCGATTGGGATAGAGCGTGACCAGTTGGGGATCGGCGTCCGGGAGATAGGGGGACGGCACCGACTTTTCAGAAATTTCATAGACGCCGGGCAGCAGGTTCTCCACCATGGCGGAGCCGTCCGCCCCGGTGGTCACTTCCGTCACGCTATGGCCGTCC
>NZ_JBQKJL010000015.1:0-73443 GCF_052117285.1 Lawsonibacter sp. LCP25S3_E2 | reverse complement strand
TTTTGCATCTCCATCTCGTCTGGTGCTCGATTTTGTCCTCTGAAACGGCTGAAACCCTTGCCGCAGCAAGGGTTTCAGGGGTTGCATCTTTTTCAGCAACCTTAGTTGGTGCGCGAGGCGGGAGTCGAACCCGCACGCCCTTGCGAGCACTGGCACCTGAAGCCAGCGAGTCTACCAATTCCACCACTCGCGCTTGTTGTTTGCCGCGCTGCCCTCAGCGCAAGAGAGATAATACCATAGTCCGGCCAAAGTGTCAACACTTTTTTTCAAATTTTTTCATTTTTCTTTTTTGGGGGTTGTCATAGCCTTTCTGCCGGAAAAATAAGTTGACAGGGGCGGTATTCCCGTGGTACACTGGCACCCACAGTAAGGGAGTAGTCAGCACTTGGGGTGGGAGCCGGTCAACATACTGGAGGGGGGACCCTCCTGGCCGGGTCTGAAACGACGAGACTTACCTGTCCATGGGACGGGTGGGTCTTTTTCTTTTTCCCTTTTACAAGGAGGATGTTTGGTATGCAGCTTTATGAACTCTTGATCGTTGCGGTCAGCCTGTCCATGGATGCCTTTGCCGTTTCGGTCTGCAAGGGGCTCTCCGTGGGCCGGCCGAAATGGCGGCACTGTCTTATCTGCGGGGTATGGTTTGGCAGCTTTCAGGCCCTGATGCCTTTGCTGGGCTGGCTGCTTGGCGTACGCTTCCAGCAGATGATTGTCTCGGTGGACCACTGGGTGGCCTTTATCTTACTGGGGTTAATTGGTTTTAATATGGTGCGGGAAGCTCTGAGCGGGGAGGAGGAGACCCTAGACTGCTCCTTTGGCGTGCGGTCCATGTTCCTGTTGGCTGTGGCCACCAGCATCGACGCTCTCGCCGTAGGCGTTACCTTTGCCTTTCTCAGTGTGCCTATCTTTACGGCAATCTCCCTCATCGGCATCACAACACTGCTCCTTTCCTGTGTCGGCGTGAAGCTCGGCGCCGTCTTCGGCAACCGCTTTCAGAGCAAGGCTGAGCTGGCTGGGGGTCTTATTCTCATTGGCATGGGCACAAAAATTTTGCTGGAGCACACCGTTTTTTCCTGAACAGCTGGACATAATTGCTTTTTTACGCATAGCATGCTATGATGATTTTATCTCTCCCGATGTGTGTGAAATTGTTAAGGAGAAAGGAATGATCGTTTGCTATGAAGAAATTGCTCGCAAGTCTGCCCGCCCGGCTGATCATCGGCGTTGTGGTGGGAATTGCCCTTGGTCTGTTCTGCGTGGACCGGTGGATGTTTGGGATGGAAGTCGGCTCCATGATCATGCAGGTCATTCTGACCCTGAAAACTTTGATGGGTTCGCTGATTTCCTTCTGCGTTCCCCTGATCATCATTGGCTTCATCGCCCCCTCTATTACCCGGCTGCAGAGCAATGCCTCCCGCATGCTGGGCCTGGCCCTGCTGCTGGCCTACACTTCCTCGGTGTGTGCCGCACTGATGTCCATGGGCGCAGGTTACCTCATCATTCCCAATCTTTCCATCCAGCCCGCCACAGACGGTCTGCGTGATTTGCCGGAGCTGCTCTTCAACCTGGAGATCGCTCCCATCATGTCCGTAATGTCTGCACTGGTGTTCTCTGTACTCATCGGCCTGGCTGCCACCTGGACCCGCGCCCGGACTGTCATTGAGATTTTGGATGAGTTTCAGAAGATCGTACTGGCAACAGTGACCAAGATCGTCATTCCCATTCTCCCCTTCTTCATTGCCGGTACCTTCTGCAGCTTGGCCTATGAGGGCTCGATCACCCGGCAGCTGCCTGTCTTCCTCATTGTGATTCTCATCGTAATCGTGGGACACTTTATCTGGATGACGCTCCTCTACGCCCTGGCCGGCCTCTATTCGGGCAAAAATCCCTGGGAGGTAGTGCGTCACTACGGTCCCGCCTATCTGACCGCTGTGGGCACCATGTCCTCCGCCGCTACCTTGGCTGTGGCCCTGCGCTGTGCCAAGAAGTCCTCTGTGCTGCGTCAGGACATGACCGATTTCGGTATTCCCCTGTTCGCCAACATCCACCTGTGCGGTTCCGTGCTCACTGAGGTGTTCTTCGTCATGACGGTCTCTAAAATTCTCTATGGACACCTGCCCTCTCTGGGCACCATGGTACTCTTCTGCATCCTGCTTGGTATTTTCGCCGTGGGTGCTCCCGGCGTACCTGGCGGCACGGTGATGGCCTCTCTGGGGCTCATTATGAGTGTGGTAGGCTTCCTGGATGATGGCACCGCCCTGATGCTCACCATCTTCGCCCTTCAGGACAGTTTTGGCACCGCCTGTAATGTCACCGGTGACGGTGCGCTCACGCTGATGCTCACCGGCTACGCGGAAAAGCACTCCATCCCCGAGACCAAGGGTCAGCTTCTCTAATTCCTTCCCCCGGCCAAAGAGCCGGGGGATTTTTATTAAAAAAGACCTCCTCCGTCTCCGGGTCTAAACCCTGCGGAAGAGGTCTTTTCGGATTCTTTAACTCCATTTACGGCCGGAGGCACTGGGGATGTTCAGTTCCTCCCGATATTTGGCCACCGTCCGGCGGGATATGGGACAGCCCAGCTCCGCCATGGCCTCACATAGCTTCTGGTCGGACATAGGATGCCCCTTGTCCTCCCGTTCCACCAGCCGGCTCAGCAGCGCCTTGGCAGCGGCAGCGCCCACTTCCGCGCCGCCGGTCTGGGCCGTGGCACTGCGGGAAAAGAAATAGCTCATGGGGTATACGCCCCGGCTGCATTGCAGATATTTTTCCCGCACCGCACGGCTAATGGTGGACTCGTGAAGCCCCAGTTCCCGTGCTACATCAGCCAGCCGCATGGGGCGCAGCATACGCGGGCCCTCCCGGAAGAAATCCCGCTGCCAGTCCGCGATGCACTGGGCACAGCGGCGCAGCGTACTGTCCCGCTGTTCCAGCGCCCGTAGGACACCGTCCGCCTGACGCAGCTTTTCCGTGAGATAGGTTTTCACCTCCCGGTCATCCGACTGCTTCAGCAGCGAGCGGTAATAGCTGCTCACCTGGATGGGAGGCCGTTCGCCGCCTCGAAGCTTGGCTACCAGCACGCCGTCCTCTTCCTCCAAAAACACATCCGGGAGTATGTACTGCACCTGATCAGGCTGTTCAAAGGGAGAACCGGGCCGCGGCTCCAGCTCCCGAATCACACGCTCAGCCTGCTGGACTTCCTCCACCGAGATCCCCAGCTTTGAAGCAATGGCCCGGTAGTGCCGCTTTGCCAGCGCCTCCAGATGATCCCGTACAATATCCAGCACGGGCCCGCTGGCATGGATACGGAGAAGCTGAAGCTCCAGACATTGAGACAGGCTCTCCGCTCCCACCCCCGCCGGCTCCAGGGTCCTCAAAAGCTTCAGGCAGCGCTCAATGTGCCCTGCAGACCGGCCCAAATTGGCCGCCAGCTCCTCTACCCTCACCCGAAGGTATCCGTCTCCATCCAGGCAGGCAGCCAAATAACGCACTGTCTGGGCAGTATCCTCGTCCAGGTCCATGGTATAAAGCTGACGGGAAAGAAAGCGAAAGAGCGTCTCTTCCAGTCCGCCCTCCGTCCCGATCCTGGCCAACGGGTCCAGTTCCTCCGCCCCCACATGCTGGTAATACCGGTTTTGCCCATCATTATCATCCAGCCACTTCAAGCGGCGCAGCAGCTCATCATCCTGGGGCCGCTCCGGCTCCGGCCTGCTGTCCTCCAACTCTACCACCGGGTTTTCCTGGACCAAATCATGCAGATATTCCTCTAGCTCCGCCGCACTCATCTGGAGCAGCTCCACACTTTGCAGTTGCTGTTGGCTGAGATGTTGCACTTGACTCTGGAGCAGCTCCAACGGGACCGCCTCCCTTTCTCTTTTTTACGCTATTATATCAAATCTCTATTTTCTGTGCAAGGCAGATGCATCCTCATCCTGCCCCATATCTAAGCAGGCAGAGGATCAGTCCATAGATCACACTGGCTCCCATGCCAAATACCAGCACCGGCCCCGCCACCGTGAACAGCTTTGCAGCGGTGCCGGTAATCAGCCCTTCGCTTTTAAACTCCAAGGCCGGAGAAACCATAGCGTTGGCAAACCCAGTGATGGGGACCAGGGTACCCGCCCCTGCCCGTTTGGCGATCTTATCAAAAATTCCCAGTCCGGTCAAAACTGCGGCCGCAAAAATGAGCGTGATGGATACCGCGGTACCCGCCTGCTCTTGATCTAGCCCCCAATTCTGGTATAAATTCATCAGCCCCTGTCCCAGGGTGCAGATCCCACCCCCTACTACAAAGGCCCACACCATATTTTTTCCCATGGGCGAGGGCTTGGCTCGTTCACTGACCAGCTTTCCATAATCCTGATTGGTAATGTTCATGTCCCGGCCTCCTCTTGTTTCCCATAGGTTTTCTCCTCACAAGAATTTTATTCCAAAGAAATAAGAAAAGGCGATGTACGAAATTGCTTCCTACATCGCCTTTTGTCTTGTGGTTAAAGTCTGAATGTCGCCACAGTTCTCAGCCGCATTCATGGAAGCGATCCCAAAACGGCTCTTCTGGGCCGCGCCGCTTTTGCGGCGTAAATTCGGAGCGAAGCGGAGAATTGCGCAGGGGCGGCTTTGCCGACCCCGAGCATTCAAATGCCGAAGGGTGGAGCCGCCTTGCAGGCGGCGGAACCCAAAAAAGAAGCACCTGCTAAGCAGGTGCTTCTTTTTTGGCACGCCCGAAGCCGAAGCGAAGAACGGCGTGCCGGGGGCACGCCGGGCCGCTGCGGGTCCCTTCCCGAGAGGGCGAGCCCTTGGCGACGCCCGATCGGCTTGAATTTAGAATACTAAAACAAAAGACGATGTACGAAATTGCTTCATACATCGTCTTTTGGCACGCCCGAAGGGACTCGAACCCCCAACATTCAGAACCGGAATCTGACGCTCTATCCAATTGAACTACGGACGCATATCTCATTTGCGCTCCGCTATTATAACAGATTTTTCCCCCTTTGTAAAGAGGAAATTTCCCCTCTCATTTTTGATCTGTTCGACGATTTTCCCCTTTCTCAACACAAAGAAGACCTTATACTGAAAAAGCGGCGTCCCCGCAACTATGCGGGACGCCGCTTCTGATCAGCGATAGGAATCCGCCAGAGCTTTGAACTTGGGCAGAGCCCGCTGGAGCATCTCCGTCTGGACACAGTAGGAGATGCGCACATGTCCGGGCGCTCCAAACCCGGTTCCCGGCACGATCAGCAGGTCAAACTTCTTGGCCCGCTCACTAAAGGCTAAATCGTCCGCCTCCAGGCTGCGCGGGAAGAGATAGAAGGCTCCGCCAGGCTGCACCACATGGTAGCCCATCTCCCGCAGCGCCCCAACCAGCAGCTGAGCGTTGCGCTCATATACCTTCACATCGGCGGTCATGTCACAGCACAGGGAGGTCACCTGCTGGAACAAGCTAGGCGCATTGACATAGCCCAAAGACCGCCCAGCGCCCGCCACGGCGGCGTAGACGTCGTTTCCATCTGTCACATCCTCCGGCACCAGCACATAACCCAGACGTTCACCGGGCAGGGACAGGGACTTGGAGAAGGAATAGCACACAATGGTATCCCGATAAATGCTGGGAATCCACTCCACCTTGAATCCCTCATAGACGATCTCCCGATAGGGCTCATCGGAAATGAGATAAATGGGGTGTCCATACTCCCGGCTCTTCTCCGTCAGGATGGAAGCAAGCTGCTCCAGGGTCTGCTTGGAATAGACCACACCGGAGGGATTATTGGGGCTATTCACTACCACACCCTTGGTGTGGGGGGTCAGAGCCTTTTCAAAGGCATCAAAGTCGATCTGGAAGGCCTCGATTTCCGGGGGAATCAGCACCATCTTTGCGCCCGCTCCTTCAATAAACACCTTATATTCCGGGAAATAGGGGGCAAAGACAATAAACTCGTCTCCGGGGCAGGTCAGGCCGTTGAAGACACAGCACAAAGAAGCGGCCGCACCCACAGTAATATAAAGCCGGTCAGGGGAATAGCTTGTACCAAAGCGGCGGTTGAGGGAATCGGCAAAGCGCTGCCGTGCCCCCAGGTCACCCTGGGCACTGGTGTAGCAGTGGATCAAATCCGGCTGCTCCCGCAGCAGGCGGATAGCCGTCTCATTTACCTCTGCCGGGGCGGGTACGCTGGGGTTGCCGATGGAAAAGTCAAACACATTTTCCGCACCAATCTCTGCAGCCCGGATTTTTCCATATTCAAACAATTCACGAATCACAGACCGGGCGGTACCCAGCCCTTTCATACGTTCTGAAACCATGGTCACAACCTCCTAAAACCGAAACCGCCTGGGCGGTATATTCGTATGGGCACATTATAGCATAACAATTTATCCTAGTAAAGCAAAAATTCCCGTTCCAAACCCTTCCCGGCCCAGCAAAGCAGCCGCAAAACCAATTTTCCTGCATGTGACTTAGGTCCAACATTCAACCAATTTGGAAGAAACTGGCCTTTACAAAACAAAGACAAACAGCTATAATCTAAAAAAATATAATTCTCTGCTCGATTCAGGGGGTGATAAGATGCAGGTATTGACGGGAAAACCCATTATGGAACAGATCGTGGCCGGCCGTCTATGCTTTTACCGGCGTCCTATTCCCTCCCCTCAGCTCTACACACAAAACAACTGGCGTCAAGAGATCGCACGCTTTCATCAGGCCCAGCAAATTGCCATTGAAGAGCTGGGCTCCTTCTACATACGAGCCAGGGAGCAAGTAGGCGAGACCGTCGCCTCTATTTTTAACATCCACAGCCTTCTGCTGGAGGACCGGGACTATGTGGAAACGGTCCGCCGTCTCATTCAGGGACAGGGCGTCACTGCGGAATACGCCGTTCAAATGACCGAGCTGAGCTTTTCCTCTGCCTTCTCCGCCATGGACAGCCCCTACATGCAGGCCCGTGCGGCGGATATTCGGGACATCTCCCAGCGGGTCATCCGGGCTTTGATGGGAAACCGGCAGGAGCTTAGCATGGAAGCACCCGCTATCTTAGTCTCCGACTACTTTCTTCCCAGCGAGGTCATGGATTTTGATCAAAACCGTTTGCTGGGGCTGATCGCCCGGAAAGGAAGTCTGAACAGCCACACGGCTGTGCTGATCCGCGCCTTCCATATTCCCTCTATGGTAGAAGTAAGTCTTTCCGCCAAATGGGAGGGACATCTGGCACTCATGGACGGCTACACGGGAAAAATCTATCTGGACCCGGAACAGGCCCAACAGGAAAGGCTCCGGGAGCGCTACCAGGCCAACGGCTGCCCGGTGGAATATGCGGCGCTCTGACCATATGCGATCAACAGCGGGACAAGCTAAGCTTGTCCCGCTGTTTTATGTCTTTAGTTGGAAGCTGCCGGCCGGTAGGTGTGGCAGTTCTCCTCGCCCCGGAGAATCCGCAGTGTCCCCAGCGCCAGGGCCTCCATCTCGTTTTCCCCTGGAATCACCACCACCCGGCAAAGGTTGTGGAGATAATCAATGACCATCCCGGTGAGTTTCTTAGAGTTGGCCAGACCGCCGGTCAGAATTACCGCGTCAATCAGCTCAGTAAAGCACCCCAGCATAATGCCCACGCCCTTGGCAATCTGGAGTGCCTGCGCCTGATAGACCAGGGCCGCCCACTCATCTCCCTGGGCAATCCGGCGCTCCACCTCCTGGCAGTCATGGGTGCCCAGAAGGGCGGACATCCCGCCCTCCCCCCGGAGCTTTTTGAGCATCTCCGCCTTGGTGTACTTTCCGGAATAGCACAGATCTACTACATACAGCATGTTGAGGCTTCCCGCCCGATCCGGGGAGAAAGGACCTGCGTCATCGGACACCGAGTCGATGATCCGCCCGTGGCTGTGGGCTGAAATGGAGATCCCGCCGCCCAGGTGGGCCACCACCAGATTCATATCCTCGTAGCGCCGCCCCATGGCCTGGGCATATTTATGGCTGGTCGCCCGTGCGTTGAGCACATGGCAGAAGCTGGTACGGGTCACCTCCCGGAAGCCTGTCACTTTCGCCTCCGGCAGCAGTTCGTCACTGGTCACCGCGTCGTAAATATAGGCGGGGATGTGGAGGGGCTGGGCAAAGGACCGGGCCATCAGTCCCCCCAGGTTGGAGGCGTGGTCAAAAACCGTGTGGTGCAGCAGACACTCCTCCAGCTGGTCATCCACCAGATAGCCTCCCGCCACAATGTTGGGAATGATTCCGCCCCGGCCCACTACCGCGGCCAAGTTCCCCAGGTCATAGCCCTCCTGGGCCAGCCACCCCCGCACCAGGGCCACCCGGTAGTCCAGCTGGTCGTTTAAAGTGGGATAGGGCGCCAGATCCTGATTGGTGTGAGGAAAACTCTTTCCCATCAGGGGCTGCTCGTCCTGGTATACAGCGGCCTTTGTACTTGTGGAGCCGGGGTTTAAAACTAAAATGTGATAGGCCATGGATAGCCTCCTTTCAAATGCTCTGGGACAGACCGCCCATGGCTGCGCTGATCAAAATGGACCAGTATTTTTCCTGGGCACTGGCTCCTCTGGAATTGACCGTAATGGGCACCTGCGCTCCCAGGACCACCCCGGCCATCTCGCCGCCCGCCAGGCCGTAGAGCGCTTTTCCCAGCACATTACCCACAGCAATAGCCGGAACCAGCAAAATATCCGCATCCCCGGCCACCGGGCTTTCATAGTGCTTGGTCCGGGCAGCTTCCCGGTCGGTGGCCAAATCCAGGGAAATGGGGCCCTCCACTTCACAGGGGCCAAATTCCCCCTGGGCCCCCTCCTCCTTCAGCCGGGCGGCATCCTGGGTCTCGGGCATGGCGGCCGTAACGGTCTCCACTGCGCACAGTGCCGCTGCTTTTGGGCGTTCATAGCCTAAAAAATGACAAAATTCCACGGCGTTTTTTAAAATATGCCGTTTCTGCTCCAAATCCGGAGCCACCACCATACCCCCGTCCGTAATAAAAAGCAGCTTGTGGTAAGAGGGCACGTCCAAAATAGCCACATGAGACATCACCTGGCTGCGCCGGATTCCCTTTTCTTTGGACACCACAGCTTTCAGCATGGTCCCTGTTTGAAGCATCCCTTTGATGAGCAGTTCACCCTGCCCCTCCCGGATCAGAGCCACTGCCTGCTCCGCGCAGGCCTGCTCTCCCGAAGCCTGGACCACCTGATCTGCTTCCAGCTTCTCTCCCAGATGCCGGGCAATGGAAAAAATCTCCTCACGTTCCCCCACCAAAACCGGACGGATAAATCCATCCCGTCTGGCCGCAAACACAGCCTGGAGGGTATGTTCATCGTGGGCAGCCGCTACTACCGCCCGTTTCACAGGCAGATCGTGCAGTTTTTCCTTCAAGGCATCAAATCCTGAGATAACCATGGTCGTTCCTCGCTTTGTCTCGTTTTGCCCATTTTACCATGCCCCCATCGAAAAGTATAGCTGAAATACCGCCTCCGGCCTCTTTCACTTTTGTATGATTCTTCCCTCTTGACGAATTAAATAAAAATAGGTATAATACTAAGGCACCATTTGCTAGTGTGGCTCAGGGGTAGAGCAGCTCACTCGTAATGAGCAGGCCGTGGGTTCGATTCCCACCACTAGCTCCAGCTCGTCGCAGGCCTTACCGCCTGCGGCGAGTTTTCCTTGAAAACAGAAATTTTCTCTTATTTATTAACATTTCTTTAATTTCGACGGTTTTTCCCTTTTATTACTTGCAAATAAAATTACCATCTGGTACAATAATAAACTGATCGGATATGTCGCCGCAGGCGGCACACTCTTCGGACCTGGACGGTCCGCGTCAAGGAGATTGGATACGCATGGATAAAAAGCAGAGAGAAGCACGGCGCCACCAGGAAGACGTCGCCCTGACCCGCGCACTGCTCTGGATCGCGGCGGCTGTTGTTTTGGAAGGGCTCCTGGTTCTTGTCAACCGTTTTTATATCAATTACTTTGTAAGCGAGATCGAACTTGTCGTTGTCCTTCAGGGGGTTTTGAAGTTCGTCCGGATCGCCGGTCTGGTTGTGGCTGCGGCCTGTCTGGTTTGGGCCTTCCTGAAAGCCCGGACGGCACAGAAAAAGGCGATCCTCCCCCTGCTGATCGCTGTGGCCGGCGGCGCTCTCACCATTTGTTCCCATGTGGTACTGAAGTATAAGTCCACCGGCATGTCCATGCTGTTCTGGCTGGTCGTTGCCTGGGCTGTGCTGGCGGTGATTTATTATATCTACCAGAAGGAGTTTTTCCTCTCCGCCGCCGCCACCGGCATGTCTGTTTTGGCCCTGTGGTTTGTGCGCTACGCCAGCGGAGTGAGCTATGAGGTGGCCCTCATCCTGGTCGGGATCCTTTCGGTCCTGGTGGTTACCCTCTTCTTGAAAAAGAAGGACGGTGTTCTCCCCCTGAAGACTCCCGTACAGTTCCTCCCCGCGGGCTGCTCTTACAATGTGATTTTGGCCAGCTGCTTGGCCAGCATTGCGGTGGTAGTTGCCGCTCTGGTGGCCGGCGCTACGGTAGCCTATTATCTCATCTTTGTTATGCTGGCCTGGATCTTTGCCCTGTTTGTGTATTACACCGTAAAGATGATGTAATTTTTTGAAACAAGAAAGCGGTTCCGCAAGTTGCGGAACCGCTTTTCATATTGCTCCAATTTTATCTATTTTTTCTCGTTTCACGCGCCAAAACAGCCCCACTGCCACAAACATGGTAGCCGCCTCCCCCAACAGGAAGCACAAAAAAGACCACTCCGGCACTGTTCTGACCAGAATCAGAGCCGCGGGCAGGGGCAGAAGTCCATAGCGCAGCACCGAAACGGCCAGAGAAAACCGGCTGTATCCCAGGGACTGAAAGCACGCGGAGAAAATAATGCTGGCCGCGGCAAAGGGAAAGGCCAACGCTGTCATCCGCAGAGAGGGAACCCCCATTTCCATAGCCTTCTGCCCTGCCTGAAAGCACACCCGCAGCAGCGGTCCGGCCCCCAAACACAATACAAGGCCTCCCGCCAGCGCCATGGCCAACACAGCCCCCATGCCAAACCGCAGGCAGGCCGATACCCGCTTTCCATCCCCCGCACCGTAATTATAACTGATTATAGTCACCAGCGCGTTATTTACGCTGAACACAGGCATAAATACAAAGGTCTGGATCTTGAAATAGACTCCCAGCACCCAGACTGCCGTCTCGGACCAGAGCTTCAAAATACCGTTCAGCCCCAGAGAGGTCACACTGGCCATGGCCTGCATCAGCACAGCCGGGACGGCAATTCGCGCATACTCCCCCATCATCTCACGCTGGAATCGAAAGCCTCGCCACGGCAGCGGCAGCTCCGTTTTCACCCGGCTCAGTAAGAAACAGCCGATCAGCCCGCCCGTGATTTGCCCAATCACGGTGGCCGCCGCGGCTCCAGCTACTCCCATATCCCAAGCAAAAATAAGGATAGGGTCCAGAATCAGATTGATCACCGCTCCGCTCCCCTGAATGATCATAAAGCCCGCTGGGTGGCCGGTGGATTGCAGGATCCGCTCCAATGGAAATTGCATGCAGATTCCAAAGGAGAAGCAGCAGCAAAGACGCAGATAGCCAATCCCCATCTCCTGCACCGAAGGGTCTCCCGTGCAGCCGCTCAGATAGGCCTCCACCCCCAGAACGCCAAAGGCGCAAAACAGCACCCAGCACCCGGCATACAGGGCAAATCCATGAAACACCGCATCTCTGGCTCCGCTCAGCTCCCTCTCCCCCAGCCGTTTGGACAAAATGGCGCTAAAGGCCACGCCGATCCCCACGCAAAAGGCCACCATCAGGGTCTGGACCGGATAGGCGTATGAGAGGGCAAGGAACGCCTTGTCACTGATTCGGGCCACAAAGATACTGTCCACCAGATTATAGACTGCTTGAACCAGCATAGAGAGCATCACGGGCCAGGACATATGAATGACCAGCCGACCGATCGCCATGGTGCCCAGAATATTGTTCTGCTCCGGCAATATCCTTCCCTCCTCCAACCTATTAACATTCAGAGAAAAAGGCCGCTTATGCGGCCTTTTTCTGTCCATGAAGTTGGAATACTATTAAATCAAGTTCTTCTCCGTCTCCTTGTCGAAGAGGTGGACCGCCTCAGGCCGGAAGGTGAAATTCATCTTGGTTCCGTAGGTGATGCCGCCACGCAGCTCGGCGGGAAGGTCGGCGGTGGGCACCCGGAGCACCACGTCCTTGCCATTGCTGGTCACATGGAGATAATACTCGCTGCCCATCATCTCAGACACTTCCACGGTGCCGGAGAGAATTCCGTTGCCGCTTTCCGAGGTGAAGCGGATGTGCTCGGGACGGATGCCCAGGATAACATCCTTGGCTTCTGTTCCGGCAAGGGCCTTCTGGTCCTGCTCGGTCAGACCGATATAGGTGCCAAACACATCGGCGTGGTAAGCACCCTCGCCGTCCTTGATCAGCTTCGCGTCAAAGAAGTTCATCTGAGGCGTGCCAATAAAACCGGCTACGAAGATGTTGATGGGGTGGTCAAACACCTCCTGGGGCGTGCCGATCTGCTGAATGAAACCGTCCTTCATGATGACAATCCGGTCGGCCAGGGTCATGGCCTCCGTCTGGTCATGGGTTACGTATATAAAGGTGGTGTTAATCCGCTGACGCAGCTTGATGATCTCGGCACGCATCTCGTTACGCAGCTTGGCATCCAAGTTGGAAAGGGGCTCGTCCATAAGCAGCACCTTGGGCTCGCGGACGATGGCGCGGCCGATGGCCACACGCTGGCGCTGGCCACCGGACAGAGCCTTGGGCTTGCGGTCCAAATACTGGGTAATGCCCAAAATTTCAGCCGCATCCTTCACCCGTTTCTCGATCTCCGCCTTGGGCACCTTTTTCAGCTTCAGGGGGAATTCCATGTTCTCTTTGACCGTCATGTGGGGATAGAGGGCGTAGCTCTGGAACACCATGGCGATGTCCCGGTCCTTAGGCTCCACATCGTTGACCAGCTTGCCGTCGATGCGCAGCTCACCTTCTGAGATCTCCTCCAGACCGGCCACCATCCGCAAGGTGGTAGACTTGCCGCAGCCGGAGGGGCCAACCAGAACAATGAATTCCTTGTCGGCAATGTCCAGATTGAAACTGTGTACTGCGGTTACTGCGTTGTCATAGATCTTCTTCACATTGGTCAGGGTAACAGTTGACATGATTTAGGCCGTAGTCCCCAGGCCTCCGCCCAGGTTCCTCCCCACTGGGGGAGTATTCTTACCCCCGTGGGTTTACGACAGGTCTCCACACTGCCGCACCGCCGGCCGGCGGCAATTCCTCCTTCTTTTTTGGTATCCGCCCCTATGGAAATGGAGTAGGAAACGGACCCTGGATTTTATTGCGAGGTCCCGGCTTACAATGCGCCGGAGACCACTTCGCCATGATAGATGACAGCCTTCAAATCCAAATGCTCGTCCAGGATGGCCGCATTGGCCTCCTTTCCGATGTCCAGACTGCCCAGGCGGTTGTAGATCCCCAAAACTTTGGCCGGGTTTACCGCCGCGGCGGTCACTGCGTCGGCCAGAGGGATACCAAAGGACACCGCGGTCTTCAAACAGGCCATCAGGTCGGATACAGATCCGGCCAGAGTATTGGGGTCATCGGCCATGGTGGCCCGGTTGCCGTGCACCTCGATCTCCTGCCCACCGAAGGGGTAGCGCCCATCGGGCATACCCGTGGCACGGAGCGAGTCGGAAATGAGGATCACCCGGTCGCTGCCAAAGAGCTTAAACACGGCCCGCACCACCGCAGGGTGGATGTGGACACCGTCACAAATGAGCTCCACCTTCACCTCGGGATAGTCAAAGGCTGCACCCACCACACCGGGAGAGCGGTGGGTAAAGGGGGGCATGGCGTTAAAGAGGTGGGTGGCCTGGCGCGCTCCGGCCTTGTAAGCGGCGGAGGCGGTATCATAGTCAGCGGTGGTATGGCCCAGGCTGACCGTGACGCCATCCTGCCGGGCACTCTGGATAAACTCCAGGGAACCGGGCTGTTCGGGGGCCAGGGTCACTAGCTTTACCAGTCCCCCTGCCGCCTCTTGGAGGCGGTGGAGCATGGCGGGGTCGGGGTCGTGGATATAGGCGGCGTTCTGAGCCCCTTTTTTGGCCATGCTCAGGAATGGTCCCTCCAAATGGAGGCCCACCAACTCCGCTCCGCCGGAGTTTTTCTCCCGGTGGGCAGCGGCATTCTGGCAAATTTTCGTGAGCTGGTCCTCTCCCAGGGTCATTCCCGCCGGACAGATCTGGGTAATGCCCCGGCTGAGCTCATAGTCGGCCATCTTTTGAAGGCCGTCCGGGGTGGCATCGGAAAAATCCTCCCCCACGCAGCCGTGGAAATGGAGGTCTGTCAGTCCAGGGATCACATAACACCCGTGGGCTGAGATGGGCCCCAGTGCATCCTCGGCGATCAGGCCGTCTTTGACACAGAAATCTCGGGCCACAAACCCCTCCTTGGGGTCAAATACCAACGCGTTGGTAATTTTCATGGGTTATTCTCCTGTCTTCAGCAGTACTTGGCAATGGCAGCGCGGATCATCTCAGCGCTCTCCTCCACCACGGCCTCGTCACCAGGCTCCAGAGCGGCCAGAGGCAGCCGGACACCGCCGCAATCGGGTCCGCCCTGCTTGACCAGCACGGCCTTGATGACGCCGTACATGTTGCCCTTTGCAGAGCACAGCTTGTAGATGATGCGGCAGCACTCATTCTGGATCTCTCGGGCCTTTTCCATCTGCCCCTCCAGGAACAGCTCCCGGATCTTCATAAACAGCTCGGGCATGGCACCGTAGGTACCGCCAATGCCGCCGATGGCGCCGGCAGCCAGACCGGAGAGAAGCTGCTCATCTGGACCATTGAAGACGATGGCACCCTCGTCCTTCCACATCTGGATGTCCTGCACGGGCATGGAGGAATTTTTCACGCCGATGACCCTGGGATTTTTCAGCATCTCCTTGAGCAGGGGAATGTTCAGGGCCACACCTGCCAGTTGGGGAATATTGTAAATAATAAAATCGGTATTGGGGGCAGCATCAGAAATGTCGTTCCAATACTTGGCAATGGCCCGGTCGGGCAGGTGGAAATAGATGGGAGGAATGGACGCGATGGCGTCCACGCCCAGGCTCTCCGCGTGGGCGGCCAGCTCCCGGCTGTCGGCGGTGTTGTTGCAAGCCACATGGGCAATGATGGTCAGCTTGCCCTTGGCCACAGCCATTACGTTCTCCAGCACTACCTTGCGCTCTTCCACGCTCTGGTAGATGCACTCGCCGGAGGAGCCGCCTACATACAGGCCCTTGACCCCCTTGTCAATGAAGTACTGGGTCAGCTCCCGCACGGCCTTGGGGGAAATGGCCCCTTCGGCGTCGTAGCAGGCATAAAAGGCAGGAATAATGCCCTGATATTTGCTAAAGTCTTTCATGGTGAAACCTCTAATCTTAATTATTTTTGCCCTGGGGCACAGGAACGATCATCCCTTGACCGCGCCCATGGCAATACCCTGGGTAAAGTACTTCTGGAATGCGACAAAAACGATGATAATCGGAACGGCCGCCAGAGCTGCGCCGGCCATAATGAGACCGAAGTCGGAGCTCATCTCACCCTGGAGGTTAGAAATAGCCAGGGGCAGGGTCCACTGCTTATCCGTTTGCAGCATAACCAGCTGGAGGAAGTAGTCGTTCCAGGTGTTGACGAAGGTGAAGATGGCCAGAGCACCGATGCCGGGCTTGATCATGGGCAGCACCACGGTGATGAAGGTGCGCATCTCTCCCGCACCGTCTACCCGCGCAGCCTCCAGGATCTCGCCGGGAATGGTCTCAGCAAACTGCTTCATCAGGAACACACCGAAGGGCCAGCCCACCGTGGGCAGAATCACCGCCCAGAGGGTATCAATGAGCCCCATCATGGTCATCTCCTGGGCCAGGGGAATGACAATGACCTGCTTGGGCAGGGCCATGGCACAGATGATGATGGTAAAGAGGATCTTCTGGCCGATGAACCGCTTCTTGCCCAGGGCATAGCCCGCCAGAGCGGCAGTGATGCAGGTGAGGACCATGGCCGCAGCGGAGATAAACACAATGTTAAAAAGCCACAGGAAGGCGGGGCGGGAGAACAGCTCCTGGTAGTGCTCCAGGGTGGGCTCCAGGGGGAACCACACCGGCTGCTTGGCGTTGATGGCGATGTCGTCCTTGAAGGAACCGGTGACGATCCAGTACAGGGGGAACAGGAGAAACAGGGTCAACACAATCAGAATGACAACGGAAAATACCTTATACCCTGTGGAGGTTCCGCTGAGATCGCCGGATTTTTTCGGCTTTAACGCCGTTGTTTTTGTACTCATTTTCTCACCCCTCCTTAGTCCGTCTTCGCCACTTTGAACTGGATGGCGGAGAAAATGGCGATGATGACGGCCAGAACCACACCGATGGCACAGGCATAGCCCAGGTCATTGAGCCGGTAGGCGGTGTCATAGACCTGGTACATGATGGTCATGGTGGAGTTCAGAGGGCCGCCCTTGGTCAGCAGCTGGATCAGAGCAAAGCACTGGAAGCTGTTGATGGTGGTGATAACCAGCACATACAGAGTGGTGGGCATGATGGAGGGCCACTTGATCTTCCAGAACACCTGCAGGCGGGTGGCGCCGTCCACTTCGGCGGCCTCAATGATGGAGTTATCCACATTCCCCAGGGCCGCCACATACAGTACGATGGGCTGGCCGATGGAGGTTGTAAACAAAATCAGGATGATAAACCAAATGGCGGTCTTCTGGTTGCCCAGCCAGTCAAAGCCAGTGGTACCGATGACCTGGTTCAGTACGCCGTTATAGGGGTGCAGGATCCACTTCCACACCACGGTAATGGCCACCGAGCCGGTGACTACCGGCAGGTAGAATACGCAGCGGAAGAAGGAACGGGGCACCGTGTGCATTTTATAGATGGCGGAACTCACCCACAGGGAAAAAGCAGTGACGGTGGGAACAGCCACTACTACGATTAAAATGGTATTTAACAGGCCCCTGTGGAAAATGGGGTCCTGAAACAGCTTGAGGTAATTATTCAGCCCGGCAAAGCCTTTCACGCCGCCCAGGCCGTAGACGGTCAGACTGTAATAGACGCAAATGAACATTGGCACGACTACAAAGGTCACGAAAAACAGCAGGCTGGGCAGCAGGAATAGGTAGGCCGAGATCGTCTCCCGGCGGACCAGGGCCCGGCTCATGCCGGAGTGCGGGGATGGAGCCTTGGCCTTTTGGGGCTTGCTGCCGGCTTCCGCCACTGCAGAATTCTGCGCCATAAATATCTCCCCCTCTTGGTTCTGGATGTTTTCCACCAGCGGCGGAAAAATTGTGCCCGCCCCCTCTCATTCAGGGAGCGGGCACAGAGCGCTCAGGTTATGTTTTGTTTCGATAGACTTGATTTCGCGCTGTGTTTGGATCAGGCGATGTTGGCATTGGCCTGGGTCACGAAGTTGTCAGCCGCAACCTTAGGATCAGCACCGGTGGTCATGATCTCCTGGAGCATGGGCCACCACAGAGCACGCTGCTCGGTCCAGCCGCCGGTCAGGTTGTAGTAACGACCCAGATATTCGTTCATCAGAGCGAAGGGAGCGCGAACGTCGGCATCCTCAGCGTCAGCATAGACATCGCCCCATTCGGAGTGGACGGGGAAGAAGCCGGTGGTCTTGACGGCCTCAACGCCGGCAGTCTGGTCGTTGCAGACGAAGTCCACAAACTTCTTGGCGGCGTCGATCTTGGCCTCATCCTTGTTGTTAAAGATACCGAAGCCGTAGGGGCCGGCCATCTCCAGCTCAGGAGTACCATCGTCAGAGGGGAAGGCCATGGCGAAGGGAGTGAACTGGGTCTGGGAAGCGTACTGGGAGTAGTTGGAGTAGTTCCAGCAGAAGGAGACAGCGCAGGTCTGGTTGGCGAAGGCCTGGAGCTCCTCAGAAGCAGCAAAGCTGGCATTGGCGGACATGGAACCGTTGTTCACCATATCCTGCAGCAGGGTCAGGGCCTTGACGTTGTTGGCGCTGTTGGCGTTGTAGGAGGAGCCGTCCTCGGTGACATAGTAGTCGGAGTACAGGTTGTTCACCAGAGCGCGGGTGCCCTGGTCGCCGCCCTGGGCGCCGCAGTAGATGATGCCGGGCACGGTGATGTTGATGGTACCGGCGTCGATGGCGTCGCGGACAGCCTCCATGGCTTTGACAAAGTTGTCAGTGGTCCAGGTGCGGGTCTCCTCGTCGATGTACTGCAGGGCGCCGGCAGCCTCAAAGGCCTCATAGTTGATGGCCATGCAGTGGGCGGCAGCACTCAGGGGGTACAGATAGTACTTGCCATCCAGCTGAGACACAGCGTTGATGCCCTCGGGGATGTCAGACCCGCTGGCAGTCCACAGGTCTGACAGGTCCACCATCAGGCCCTCACGGGCGTAGTTGCCTACGATACGCTCAGGACCCTCGAAGATGATATCAGGGGCGCTGCCGCCGCTGATGGCGCTGGTCAGCTTCTGGTCACCATCCTGATAGTTGATGGGAGTGACCTTTACCGTGATGTCGGGGTACTTCTGGTTAAAAGCGGCGATGAGAGAATCCCAGTTGGAAGCCTCCGTAAAGCCGCCGATATTGAAGGCCCACAGAGAGATCTCCGTGCCGCTGCCGGAAGCGCTGGAACCGCCGGAGGCAGCAGCGCTGGAGCCGGACTGGGAGGTGCTGGTTTTACTGCCGCAAGCGGCCAGACTCAGGGTCATCGCCAGGGCGAGACCCAGAGCAAAAATTCTTTTCAGTTTCATCTTTCATTTCCTCCTCAATAAATTCGATAAATTCCTACATTTTTTCGCAGGACTATCTGTTAAAATTGTACAAGACACTCCCCTTTTTGTCAAGGGTTTCCGTAAAATAATTTCCCTTTTCTCCCTTCTACAGGTACATTTTCCTAAGAAATGTCAGAACCCGCAGCGTACGCAAAACGGTCTTTTTTACCATCGTTTTTCGCTTTCCCAGGGCCTGAAATCCGAGGGTTCAAGGGGGGATCGGCCGTTTTCTCGTAGGCAAAACAAGCGGGCTCTGCAGCAGTGCAGAGCCCGCTTTCCAACGCAAAGATTTACTTGTCCAGGATCTGGCCGATCATCTGGTCCACCATAATGAGGCAGCGGGGCAGATGGAAGGGGCCTTTGAAGGTGGAACCCTTTGTGCTGGGCATTGTGGGCAGACCATCCCGGCGGAGATAGCCGTACCACTCGCCGTACTCCGGGTCCGCAAAGTGGGCCTTGCAATAGTCCAGGGTCTTGACAAACCATTCCAGGTACTTTTCCTCACCAGTATCCCGGTAGAGCATCATAGAGGCGATCAGGATCTCATTGTGGGGCCACCACAGCTTCATGTCGTGCTCATAGGCCTCCGGGGGCTTGCCCAGGCAGTCGATGAAGTACAGCAGTCCTCCGTACTCCTTATCCCAGCCGGCCTCAATGGCCCAGTCAAAGATCTGGGCGGCCTTTTTCACCAGCTCCTTGTCACCGGTGCGCTGGGCCTGCTCCAGCAGGAACCAGGACCCCTCGATGTCGTGGCCGGGGTTGACCGTACGGCCCTCGGTATAGTAAAGGCGGGGCGTGCCGTCCACATCCACGTTCTCCAGTACGCACTTGAGCTCCGGCTTTACATGGTACTTGAAAATCTCGTCCACGCACTGCTGGGCATACTGCTCGTACATCTCCTTGCGCTCGGGGTCCACCCGCAGCATGGTGCCCGTCACATTCAGAATGATCATGGGCAGGCCAAAGGCACGGCCCGAGCGGGTCTCAGGAATGGTCTTGGGGCCGAGACCGGTGGGGTCCTCTCCTCCGTGGCTCAGGCTCCAGTAGAGGTCATACGCCTTCCGGGCCCGCTCCAGGCACTCCCGCTCCCCGGTGACGCCGTAATACTCGGCATTGGCCAGGGCATAAAAGGCCTCAGAATAGAAATACCGGCGCTGACGCAGGGGCTTTCCGTCCTCGGTGACGGTAAAGTACATCCGGTCTCCCGCCTGGCGGTTGATGCAGTATTTCTCCATAAAGTCCAGGCAGCTCTTGCTGGCCGCCAGCCATTCGTCCTTTACGCCGTACACATGGCACAGATGCGCGAACATCCAGCCACAGCGTCCCTGCATCCATACGCTTTTATCGGTGGAATAGATCTCGCCCTTTCGGTCCAGACAGGTATATACGCCGCCGTGCTTGGGGTCCATGCCGTTTTTCAGCCAGAACTCCACGCTGAGTTTCAGCTGCTCCTGAACCCAGGCGCGGCTGTCCTGTAGCGTTTTCCTCACATCCATGTCAGACACCTCATTTCATATTAATCGGTTATTTTTTAGAATCTGCTTTTTATAGTTTACCATTTTTTTCAGTTCTTTTCAAGGTAGGTCCCCATTTCCCCCCGCAAAAAAGAATGCCCGCCGGGGGTGACAAAAAGTGCGTCTGCGTGGTATGATGAAGATTAAGCTAAACCATCTTTCCAAATCTGCCCAAGGCTGGTGTATTCGCTATGTTCTCCTCTCTCTTTAACCCGGAGGCCCCCTTTTGGCGCCTGATGAGCTCCCTGGCGGACATTTTGGCCCTGAGCCTGCTGTGGGTTTTTACTTCCCTGCCTCTGGTCACCCTGGGCACCGCCACCGCCGCTTTGTATGATGCCGCCGCCCGGTGTGTCCGTCCGGGGAAGGCCGGTGCTCTTTCCCGCTACTTTTCCACCTTCCGCCGGGAGCTGAAGCAGAGCGCCGTCCTCAGCCTGATCGTCCTGGCCGCCGGGTTTTTTCTGCTGATCCCCCTGCGGTTTTTCTGGCTGGCAGTGCTGGGCGATCTGCCGGGGGCCAAAATCGCCCTGGCCGCTTACGCCATGTTTTTGGTTCTCCCCTTTGGTGCCTTTTGCTGGGTGTTCCCCATTTTGTCCCGCTTTTCCTTCTCTCTGCTGGGCGTGGTGAAGGTGAGCTTTCAATGTTCCATCGCCTATTTGCCCATAACCTTTTTGATGGTCCTGTCCGCCTTAGCGGCCGGACTGGTGAGCGCACTCTATTGGGCCCCGATCCTCATTCTGCCCTGCCTTGTGGCGCTGCTGTGGACCTGCCTCTTGGAACGGATTTTTGCAAAATACACTTCTTCCGGCTCTGCCACGGGTGAGGAGTAATCACTCCGCCCGTTCTCTCTTTTCATTTTCCCGCCTCCGCGGGGCCCTTGCACGAAAGGATGCTGCCCTATGAAAACCATTTCCGCCGCCGCACTCACAGATACTGTGGCCAAGCTGTGTATCAAAGCCAATACCACCCTTCCCCAGGATGTGGCCGCTGCCCTGGAGGCCTCCCGTCAGGCAGAGCCCTGGCCTTTGGCTCAGAAAACGCTGGAACTGTTGGAGGACAATCTCTCCCTGGCCAGGGAGAAAAACCTCCCCATCTGCCAGGACACCGGCATGGCCTGCGTCTTTGTGGAACTGGGCCAGGAGGTCCACATAGAGGGTGATTTCGAACAGGCCATCCACGAGGGTGTCCGCCGCGGCTATGGAGAGGGCTATCTCCGCAAATCCATTGTGGCCGATCCTCTGCGCCGGGTCAACACCGGGGACAACACCCCCGCTGCCATCACCCTGCGTCTGGTGCCAGGAGAGCAGTGCAGGATCACCGTGGCCCCCAAGGGCTTCGGCAGTGAAAACATGAGCCGTTTAGGGATGCTCAAGCCCGCCGACGGGGTGGAGGGCGTGAAGAAGTTTGTCGTGGAGACCGTCAAATTGGCCGGACCCAACCCCTGCCCCCCCACGGTGCTGGGCATTGGCATCGGAGGAAGCTTCGACAAGGTGGCCGCTCTGGCCAAGCACGCCCTTCTGCGCCCCCTGGACCAGCCCAACCCCGACCCCTACTACGCCCAGTTGGAGCAGGAGCTGCTCCGTGAGGTCAATGCCCTGGGCATCGGCCCCCAGGGCTTTGGAGGAAAGACCACCTGCTTAGGGCTTGCCATCGAGACTGCCCCCACCCATGTGGCGGGGCTGCCGGTGGCCGTGAATGTCAGCTGCCATGTGACCCGCCGGGCCTCGGCGGTGCTGTAAGGAGGGAGTGCTATGCAGTATCATCTCACCACCCCGGTCTCCCCGGAGGATCTGTCCCCTCTGCGCGCCGGAGACACGGTTCTCCTCTCCGGCACGGTCTATACCGCACGGGACGCCGCCCACCAGCGGATGATGGAGCTCTTGGATCAGGGAAAGCCCCTTCCCTTCCCGGTGGAGGGGTCCGCCCTCTACTATGTGGGCCCAACTCCCGAGCGTCCCGGAGAGGTCATCGGCTCCGCCGGCCCCACCACCAGCGGGCGGATGGACGCCTACTCCCCCCGGCTTTTGGACCTGGGACAGGCCATTATGATCGGTAAGGGTGCCCGGAACCAGGCTGTTAAGGACGCAGTCAAGCGAAACGGCGCGGTCTATTTGGCTGCCCTGGGCGGCGCGGGAGCCCTCATGGCCGCCAGCGTCAAGGAGCTGGAGGTCATCTGCTGGGAGGACCTGGGGTGCGAGGCGGTGCGGAAGCTGGAGGTAGAAAACTTCCCCCTTACCGTTATCCTGGATTCCCAGGGGGGCGACCTCTACGAAAGCGGCCCGGCGGCTTATCTGGCCAGCCTTTCATTTCCCATTTTTGCCCGTTTTCATTGACACAAGAAGAAAAAGGCGCTATGTTATCCCCGATCACTCCACATTTTACCCACAGGCGGAACCGTTCCGCCGGAAAGGATCTTTATCACCATGAAACGAACCTTATCTCTTCTTCTTTGCGCCGCCATGGCCCTGACCCTGTTTGCTGGCTGCGGCCCTAAAAATACCAACGAGTCCAGTTCTTCTGCCCCTGGATCGGAAAGCTCTTCCTCTGCGGGCAGCTCCGCCTCCCAGAGCGGCTCTGGCGGAGAATCCGCCGCTTTTACCCAGCCCAAGCTGATGGTCCTCTCCGGGCCCACTGGAGTGGGAGCCGCCAAGCTCATGGCCGACTGGACCTATGCCAAGGAACACGATCAGCGGACCCCCGATGGCAAGTTCATCGTGATCGACTCCGCAGAAGTAGTGACCGACAACACTGAGGTAGCCGCCGCCCTCACCAACGGCGATGCAGACATCGCCGCCATTGCCACAAACGCCGCTGCCAACCTCTTCGCCAAGACCGACGGAGGCATCCAGGTGCTGGCTGTGAACACCCTGGGCGTGCTGTATATTCTGGAGAAGGGCAACACCGTCCAGACCATGGCCGATCTGGCGGGCAAGACCCTCTACTGCCCCTCCAATACCAAGGGCGGCAACCCGGAGCATATTCTCAACCATCTGCTGGAGAAAAACGGCGTATCCCCCAGTGATGTGGACATTCAGTGGCTCACCCCCCAGGAAATCACCGCCAAGCTCACCTCCTCCGACGCGGGGATCTGCATGCTCCCCGTCCCCGCCGCCACCGCCCTGATGGTGCAGGACAGCGGCGTGCGTCAGGCCCTGTCCCTGTCTGAGGAGTGGGAGAACCTGGGCGAAGGCCCTCTGCCCATGGGCTGCATCGTGGCCCGCACCCAGTATGTTGAGGAGAACCCCGAGGGTGTGGAGGCCTTCCTGAGTGCCTATGAGGAGTCCATTTCCTATATGTCCGACCCGGACAATCTGGCCGATGCCGCAGCCCTGGTTGCCCAGTTTGGCATCACCCCCAACGCCAAAGTAGCGGAAATGGCCATTCCCCAGTGCAACCTCACCTACGTCACCGGGAAAGAGATGCACACCATGCTGGAGGACTATTACTCCATTCTCTTCCAGGCCGCCCCCGACTCCATCGGCGGCGGGCTCCCCTACGACTCCTTCTACTATGGAGTGGGCTAACCCCCTGAAAAACCTTGTACAAAAGCTGCTGGCCCCCGCCTTTTGGCTGGGGGTCTGGCAGTTTTGTGCTTTTTTGGTGGATCGAAGCGTCCAGGGAAAGGGAAACGAACTGCTTCTTCCCTATCCCGCCACGGTCTGGTCCGCCCTGTTGGAGCAGGCGGAACAGGCCCTGTTCTGGCAGAGCATTCTGGCCACCCTCCTGCGGGTGGTGCTGGGTCTTGTGCTGGGGGCCGCCTTGGGGGCCATTTTGTCGGCCCTCACCTGCCTGAGCTTCTGGTGCGACCGGCTGCTCTCCCCCGCGATTCGGGTCATCCGGGCGGCTCCGGTGGCTTCCTTTATCCTGCTGGTGATTCTATGGACGGGACGCAGCAATGTCCCCGCCGTCATCGCCGCCATGATGGTGCTGCCTGTGGTGTGGGACAACCTGTCCCAGGGGATCCGGGCCACCGATCCGAAGCTTCTGGAGCTGGGCCGGGCCTACCGCTTTTCCCGGAAGAAAATTTTGACGCTCATTTACCTGCCCTCCTTGCGGCCCTATATTCTCTCCGCCCTGACCACAGGGGCGGGGCTGGCCTGGAAATCCGGGGTGGCTGCCGAGGTGCTCTGCCTGCCCCGGCCCGCCCTTGGCACCCAGATCTATAACACCAAGTACCTGTTGGAAATTCCCGAGCTTTTTGCCTGGACCGCAGTGACGGTGGCGCTCAGTCTGGTGCTGGAAGCCCTCCTGCGCCGGGCCATGGCCCGGTGGAGAAAGGGGTGGGGCACATGAGGCTTTGTGAGCATCTTTTCCTCTCCTTTGGAGAAAAGATGGTGCTGGAGGACTTCTCCCTAACCATTCCCGATCATGGGATCATCGCCCTTCAGGGCCCTTCCGGCTGCGGAAAAACTACGCTGATGCGCCTGCTCTCCGGACTGGAACACCCCCAGGCGGGCACATTAACGGACATAACCTCCCGGCAAACCGCCCTGCTGTTTCAGGATAACCGGCTGCTCCCCTGGCGCACCGTCTCCCAGCAGCTCACCGACGTACTCCCCCGCTCCCGGTGGGGTGAGGTTCCGAAGCTTTTGGAGCTGGTAGAGCTCTCTGGAGAAGAACACGCCTATCCCGCCCATCTCTCCGGCGGAATGCGCCGGCGGCTGGCCCTCGGGCGCTGTCTTGCCCTGGAGGCAAAGCTCTACCTGCTGGACGAGCCCTTTGCAGGGGTGGATCTTCCCCGCGCCCTGCGCGTGATGGAGCGGCTGAGGACCTGGGGCGCCCCCATCCTTCTGGTCAGCCATGAGCCGGAAATTTTAGCGAAGGCGGATGTGGTTCTCCAGTTGGATGGACCACCGCTTCATGTCATATCTTAATCTCTGTTCGGGGCCGCTGTGCGGCCCCGTTTTTTCTTGCCCTTCCTGGGGAAAACTGATATACTAATATGAAATGTCAATTCTTTTGTCCACTTTGGAGGTTCCAACCATGAAAAAGCTGATGGTCATCGACGGCAATTCTATCGTCAACCGGGCCTTTTACGGGGTCAGCCAGAATCTGACCACCCGTGAGGGCCAGCCCACCAACGCCATCTTTGGATTTTTGAATATTCTGGGCAAGCTGCTGGACGATGCCGCTCCCGACGCCCTGTGCGTCACCTTTGACCGGAAGGCTCCCACCTTCCGCCACCTCCAGTATGATGGGTATAAGGCCCAGCGCAAGGGGATGCCCGAGGAGCTGGCCAGCCAGATGCCCATCCTAAAGGACGTTCTGGCCGCCATGAACATCCCCATGTACGAGATGGATGGCTGGGAGGCGGACGACCTCATCGGCACCATCTCGGTCAAGGACACCGCCGCCGGGTGGGAGACGGTCATTGTCACCGGGGATAAGGACTCTCTCCAGCTGGTCACCGACACCACCACCGTGAAACTGGTGTCCACCCGCATGGGCCGCACCACCACCCGTGACATGACTCCCAACGCATTCCGGGAGGAATATGGCTTTGACCCCATTCACATCATCGACCTGAAAGCCCTCATGGGGGACGCCAGCGACAACATTCCCGGCGTGAAGGGAGTGGGTGAGAAGACGGCTATGGCCCTCATTCAGCGCTACGGCTCCATCGACGCGCTCTACGCCGCCATGCCCCAGCCTGAGATGGCCCCCGGCACCCCCGCCAAACCCGGCGTCATCAAGAAGCTCCAGGAGGGGGAGGAGATGGCCCGGATGTCCTACGACCTGGCCACCATCCGCTGCAATGCCCCCCTGGATTTTATCCCTGAGGAGAACCTCCGCCGGGAGGTGGATAACGGCAGGCTCTATCAGCTCTTCCTGAATCTGGAGTTTGCCAAACTCATTGACAAGTATCACCTCACCGCTCCCCAGGGGGAGGGAACGCCCCAGACCGAACAGGCCGTGGAAGTGGTCTGCACCAGCGAGGTGGTGGAAGATCCTGCCCGTGTGGAGGAGCTTTTCACGCTGTGGCGGGAAAAGGATTCGGTGAACGTGCTGGCCCTGCCCGATCTGGACGGAGTATGCGTGGAGTGCCGTCTCTCGCAGAAGGAGAGCCACGCCGCCCTCCTCTTTGCCGACCGCCTGGAGGGCTACAACTACTTCCTAAGGGAATTTTTTGCCGCCGGGGACATGAAAAAGGCCACCCACAGTCTGAAAGCCCTGTGGCGCGCCCTGCTGGCGGAGGGTATCACCCCCGCGGGCTTTGTCTTTGACACGGAGGTGGCCGCCTACCTGCTCTCCCCCTCTGACGGGAGCTATGAGCTGGAAAAGCTGGGGATGACTTACTATAACCAGGAGTTTCCCAAAGCGAAGGACTACCTGGCCGACGGCGCATTTGGCCCTCTGGCCGATCCGGCGGTCCCCATGGGCGCTCTGATGTCCCACTGTGCCCTGGTCGGCTCTCTCCGGGAGACCCTCACCGGACGCCTTCAGGACCTGGGCATGTGGGAGCTCTATGAAAAAATTGACCTTCCTCTGTGCGGCGTTCTGGCCGAGATGGAGCAGGAGGGTTTCCTTATTGACCGGGGAGCCCTGGCCGAGTTTGGCCAAATGCTCTCCGGGCGCATTGGCGAGGTTCAGACGGAAATTTACACTCTGGCCGGAGAGGACACCTTCAACATCAACTCTACCCAGCAGCTGGGCAAAATTCTCTTTGACAAGCTGGGCCTGCCCCCGGTGAAAAAGACCAAGACAGGCTACTCCACCAACGCCGAGGTGCTGGAAAAGCTCCGGGGCCAGCACCCCATCATTGAGGCTATTTTGGAGTACCGCCAGCTCACCAAGCTCAATTCCACCTATGTGGAAGGGCTGGGCAAGGTCATCGCCCCCGATGGGCGGATCCACACCTCTTTCCAGAACACCGTCACCGCCACCGGCCGCCTCTCCTCCACCGAACCGAACCTTCAGAATATCCCCGTGCGCACGGAGCTGGGCGCCCAGCTGCGGAAGATGTTCGTGGCTCCGGCAGGTAAGGTGCTGGTGGATGCGGACTACTCCCAGATCGAGCTGCGGCTGCTGGCCCACATGGCCGGGGACCAGGCGATGATCGACGGCTTCAACTCAGGAGCTGACATCCACACCATCACCGCCTCCCAGGTCTTTGGCGTGTCCCCAGAGGAGGTCACCCCCCTCATGCGCCGCAGCGCCAAGGCGGTAAACTTCGGCATTGTCTACGGCATCTCCCCCTTCTCCCTCTCCCAAGATATCGGGGTGAGTGTACCGCAGGCCAAGGAGTATATGGAAAAGTACTTCGAGCACTATTCCGGCGTCCGGGCCTACATGGACAGCGTGGTGGCCGAGGCGAAAAAGGACGGCTATGTGACCACCCTCTTTGCCCGCCGCCGGTGGATTCCGGAACTAAAATCCTCCAACTTCAATACCCGCTCCTTCGGCGAGCGGGTGGCCCTCAACGCCCCTATTCAGGGTACTGCCGCCGACATCATCAAGCTGGCCATGATCCGAGTGCGGGACCGTCTGAAGGCCGAGGGGCTGGAGGGCAAGCTGGTCCTCCAGGTCCACGACGAGCTCATTGTAGAGTGCCCCGAGGCAGAGGCGGAGACGGTCTGCAAACTGGTGGAAGAGGAGATGGAGGGAGTTGCGGCCCTGTCCGTCCCCCTGCTGGCTGAAACCCACGCCGGGAAGAGCTGGGCGGAGGCCCATTGACTCCTGGGAGGCAGATCAGCCGCTTATCCCATCAAAACGACCGACTGTCCTGGAGCCGTTGAACCGGCCTGCGCCCTCTGGTACACTGAAGATGACCCAATACACCACTGTACAGAGGAGGTCATCTTATGAAAAACCGCACCGACACGATTTTACTGGTCGTTTTTCTGGTGGGCACACTGGCCTATACCCTCTTTCTCGTCCTGTTTCTCCATTTGGGAGGGACCATCCCCATCTCTCCCATCGCTTATGTGGTCTCTCAGCTCCACCTCTGGCTGGTGCTGGGCGGCCATGCGGTCCCCTTTTTTGCCCTTCAGCTTCTGTTGTGCCGCCGGTCTAAGAGGGGCTCCAAATTCCTGGCCATCCTACTGGCGGTGGTCATGGTGTTTCTGGCAGGCTTCTTCGCTCTGGCCGCCCGCAGCACTCCAGGCTGGGACGCCCTGATCTGGATCATTCTTGCCATGGGCTCCATTGCCCCGGCGGCGGGCTGTGTGCTGGCCTGGGCAGCTTATGGGTTTGCCTATTTCTATCAGCGCAAAAAGCACCGTTCTCCTACCCACAGCCCCTGATTTTCAATCCAATTTGAAATTTTTTATTTCTATAATACCAGGAGTATTTATTATGTACTACGAAATTGTCCCTATGGACCGCAGCCATATCTCCCAAATCGCCCAGTTGGAGCGGGAGTGCTTCTCCACCCCCTGGACCGAGGCCATGCTGGAGGAGGAGCTCTTTAACCCCCAGGCCAGCTTCATCGTGGCCGAAGACGGCGAGGGCAACATTCTGGGCTACGCCGGGCTTCACGTGGTGCTGGACGAGGGCTACATCGACAACATCGCTGTACAGCCCGATGCCCGCCGCCACGGAGTGGCCTCGGCTCTGCTGGATGTATACTGCCGGTTCGGTGCGGTGAATCTGGCGTTCCTCACACTGGAGGTTCGGGCCTCCAACCAAGCGGCCATCGGTCTTTATGAGAAGTACGGCTTCCAGCGTGCGGGCCTGCGTCCGGGCTATTACCAGCAACCCCGTGAGGACGCGGTCATCATGACTCGGGAATTTTCCCAGAATGAGAATAAGGAGTAAATGCCATGATCATCCTTGCCATTGAATCCTCCTGCGACGACACCGCCGCCGCTGTAGTCAAAGACGGCCGGACCGTGCTGTCCAGCTGTGTCTCCTCCCAGATCGAGATGCACACCATCTACGGAGGCGTAGTCCCTGAGATCGCATCCCGGAAGCACATCGAGGCGGTATATGGTCTGGCAGATCAGACTCTGTCCGATGCGGGCCTGGCCCGGACAGATCTGGATGCCATCGCTGTTACCTACGCCCCCGGCCTCATTGGGGCGGTGCTGGTGGGGGTAAACTTCGCCAAGGGAGCGGCCGCCTCTCTGGGGCTCCCTCTCATTCCCGTCCACCATGTCCGGGGACATATTGCCGCCAATTACATCACCCACCCGGATTTGGAGCCCCCCTTTGTGTGCCTTTGTATCTCCGGGGGCACCACTGCCATTGTGGATGTAAAATCCTATACCGAGATGGAAATTATGGGCGGTACACGGGACGATGCGGCGGGAGAATGCTTTGACAAGGTAGCCCGTGTGCTGGGCATCGGCTACCCCGGCGGAGCCCCCATGGACAGACTGTCCCAGGGAGGAGACGACCGTAAGTACGAGCTCCCTGTGGCCCATGTAGCCGGGGCGGAGCTGGACATGTCCTTCTCCGGCTTAAAGACCGCCAGCCTCAACCTCATCCACAACGCCCAGCAGAAGGGAGAGGACCTGGATCTGCCCGCCTTTGCCGCCAGCTTTGGCCGGGCGGTGAGCGACTCTTTGGTCCCCCGTGCCATGGCCGCCCTGCAGGCCAAAGGGTACGGCAAGCTGGCTGTGGCCGGAGGTGTGGCCGCCAACAGCCGCATCCGCAGTGACCTCCAGGCCGCCTGTGCCCAAAGCGGGGATAAACTCTATCTCCCGGAGCTTCGCTACTGCGGCGACAACGCCGCTATGATCGGCTGTCAGGGGTATTATGAATACCAGGCCGGGCACCTGGCTGGCCTTGACCTGAACGCCTACGCCACCCGAGATATCTCTCTGGGATAACCGCTGTTTCCGGAGAGTTATCCACATTATGTCATCTCAGTTTTACAATTTTATTTTACCAATTTCAAACAGTTTAACCGTTTGTTTTTTATTTTCGTCCTTTCTCGACAGTTTTCCACACTTGAATTGTGGAAAACCATGTGGAAAATGTGGAGATTCTTTTTGGCGTCCGTTATGTATAACCGTTATGTAAATCTATTGACCGGAAATCTTTTTCCATTTTGCGTCATTTACAGGCCAAAGAACGAAAAAAATCTCATTTTCTCTCTTGACAGTGTCATATTCCAGTGCTATAATTCCAACGCACAAGTAAGCAGGTACGGTTCCCCGTCCTCACCCCAGGCCAGAGCCAAAGGGTTAACAAGTAACAATTCCGCCGAAGCTTCGGCGCTATTTTGTTGTGATGTGGGGGCCAAACCGGCAACCCACATTTTTTATTGTCTGGAGGTGCTTTCCCATCGCTAACACAGGTCATCAAACCAACGAGGAGATTCGCGACAAAGAAGTCAGACTGATTTCCGAGTCCGGCGAACAGCTGGGCATCATGTCCTCTCAGGAGGCCCTTCGCCTGGCGGAAGAACACAATCTGGATCTGGTCAAGATCTCGCCCAACGCCGTTCCCCCGGTCTGCAAGCTGATGGATTACGGCAAGTTTCGGTTCGAACAGACCAAGCGCGAGAAGGAAGCCCGCAAGAATCAGCGCGTGGTGGAGATCAAGGAGATCCGCATGTCTCCCAGCATTGACGTCAACGACTTCAATGTAAAGCTGAGAAATGCCCAGAAGTTTCTGGCCGACGGCAACCGGTGCAAGGTCACCGTCCGCTTCCGCGGCCGGGAAATGGCTCACACCAACATCGGCCAGGATCTGCTGCTGAAGTTTGCCGAGGAATGCGGCGAACAGGCAGTGATGGATAAATCCCCCAAGCTTGAGGGCCGGCACATGTCCATTTTCCTGTCCCCCAAGCCTGCCAAGGATGCCAAAAAGTAAGTAAAGGAGTTTTCTGTTATGCCGAAGATCAAGATCAAGACTCACAGCGGCGCTAAGAAGCGCTTCTCTCTCACCAAAACCGGCAAGGTCAAGCGCGCCATGACCAAGAAGCGTCACCTGCTCAATGGCCACGGCAAGACCACCAAGCTGAAGCGGGCTCTGCGCGGCACCACCTACGCCGACAAGACCAACGAGGCCGCCATCAAGCGCATGATCCTGTACAAGTAAGATAAGGGAGGGAACGAACAATGGCAAGAGTTAAGGGCGCGATGATGACGCGCAAGAGAAGAAATAAGATCCTGAAGATGGCCAAGGGCTACTGGGGCTCCAAGTCCAAGCACTTCAAGATGGCCAACCAGGCCGTGATGAAGTCCGGCGTTTATGCCTACACCGGCCGCAAGCTGAAGAAGCGCGACTTCCGTCAGCTGTGGATCGCCCGTATCAATGCCGCTTGCAAGCTCAACGGCATGAACTACTCCACCTTCATGAATGGTCTGAAGAAGTCCGGCATCGTGATCAACCGCAAGATGCTGGCCGAGCTGGCTGTCAACGACAAGGCCGCTTTCACCCAGCTGACCGAGACCGCCAAGAAGGCCCTGGCCTGAGGCTGATCCGTTCCAATTCTCCCGGCGCCCTTTCCGGCGCCGGGATTTTTATTTTCTCTTGCGAAACCGCAGGTTTTCCCTTATCATGGAAGAAAGAACATCCGGAAAGGGGGTGGGCAAGGTGGATTGGCCAAATCTCAGCCATCTTTCTCTCTTTCACCTGAAATACCGGCAGCGCCAGCTGCTCATCGGGCTGTTGGTAGCTCTGTCCGGGCAGCTTTACTTATCGGTGTGGGCAGAGGGGTTCCGGGTCTCCGCCGCGGTCATTTTGTACCCCGCCCTGCTGGTCACCATGATGCGCGACAGCCATCGTCCCAGCACCGGATTGGTAACCGGACTGTGCGTGCTGTTCATCCGTACGGTAATCGATCTGTTCCAGGGCACGCAGTTGCTTCGCGCCCTGATTTTGGAATATCCCGGCGGCGTGTTTTATCTCTGTTACGATGCCCTCTTATGCCTGTTGGTGCGGGACCGGAGATACGTCTCCCCCATGCGTCTGTGGGCCGTATTCCTGCTGTGCGACCTAGCGTCCAATTCCGTCAATTTACTGCTCTCCAGCCATCTGCACCCCCAGGCCGCCTCGTTTCCTCCCGCCCTCTCTCTGGCCGGGCTGGCCTTTGCCCGTTCCTTCACCGCCTGTGCCATTTTGTGGGTCTCCAAAAGCTACCGCCAGCTGCTGATCCGGGAGGAGCACGAGCACCGGTACCGCCGGCTGTTTTTGATGACTGCCAGTTTGAAGACGGAGCTTTATTTTTTAAAAAAGGATGCCGAGGACATTGAAGGGGTCATGTCCAACGCATACCGCCTCTATGAGCGTCTGGAGGAACACGCCGATCCGGAGCTGGCCTCCCTGGCCCTGTCCATCGCCAGGGACGTCCACGAGGTCAAAAAGGACAATCTGCGCATTATCCGCGGGCTGGAAGAAAATGTGGCAGAGGCCTACGACCACGAGGATATGTCCCTTCAGGACCTGCTGAACATTTTGGAGATCTCCACCCGTCAGTTTTTAGGCAAGCAGAGAGCGGATATCCGCCTGGAGTGTCACTGTCAGTCTGATTTCTCCGTCCGGGAGCACTATCGTTTGCTCTCTATTTTGAAAAATCTGGTGACCAACGCGGTGGAAGCCATTCAGGCAGGAAAGGGGCAAGGAGTTGTCCGGGTGGAGACGAAAACCGATGGGGAGGATTTTCTGCTCCTTGTCTCGGACAATGGCCCTGGAATTCCCCCAAGAGCCATCAAAATGCTCTTCCAGGTTGGCTACTCCACCAAATTCAACGCCGCCACCGGCGACATAAACCGAGGCGTAGGGCTCCCCGCTGTCCACTACATCGTGGAGGAGCTGGGAGGCTCCATCCAGGTAGAATCCCAGTTAAAGCAAGGGACCGTTTTTCAAGTGCGCCTTCCCCTAAGCGCCATTGCAGGAGGTGACAGGACATGAGAATCTATATCATTGAAGATGACCTCTCCGTCATTGGCATCCTGGAGGACATTGTGGAGGGCAGCGGTCTGGGCACCATCTGCGGCGACACAGGGGACGGTCCTCCCGGCCTGCCCCAGATCCTTGCCCTGGCCCCCGACCTCATTCTCATCGACCTGCTCATGCCGGAAAAGGACGGCATTCAGGTCGTTCGAGAACTGCGGGAGATGGGCTCCGAGGCTAAGTTTATCATGATCTCCCAGGTATCTGCCAAAGAGATGATCGCCAAGGCCTACACGGCCGGCATCTCCTTTTTCATCCAAAAGCCCATTAACCTCATCGAGGTACGGCAGGTCATCACCACGGTCAAAACACAAATCGAAAACGAGCGCGCCCTCAAGACCATACAGGGGGTCTTTGCCGGACGGGATACCGCCGTCTCCCCCCAGCCCGCTTCTCCCTCCGACTACCGGCTCAAACGCCTGAAATATATCCTCAGCCAATTGGGTATGGCCGGGGAGAAGGGGGCCAAAGATATTATGGATCTGTGTGCCCTGCTGCTGGAGGAGGGAGGCAGTGCCTCCCAAATTCCCGTGTCCACCCTGTGTACCCGCCTGCCTGGGCCGCCCAAGACCATTGAACAGCGGGCCCGCCGGGCGGTGGACCGCTGTCTGAGCCACATGGCCAGCCTGGGTTTGGAAGATTACAACAACGAAGTATTTCTTCGCTACGCCGCCCGGCTGTTTCCCTTTCAGGAGGTCCGGGCCGAGATGGCCTTTCAGCAGGGAAAGGGTCAGCACGGCAAAGCCAGTCTCAAAAAATTTCTGGATGGTCTGATTCTTCTTCTGGAAGAGGAATGACTGCCGGTCTATCTGACAGGAACAGGCTTCCGAACCATACGGTTCGGAAGCCTTCGTTTTTCTTCACTGATTCATTTCTTTCCTTCACCGGTCCATTGGATCGGCGATTTTTTTACCGTTTTGCCGTTTTCATTTGTTCAAAGGCGACAAAAAGGAAGAAATCGCTTTGTTATTTTAAGAGAAGTTTTTTTGACCCTGTCGGAATCTGAAGTTTTTTGATGGTGGCCGATTACAATGACGTTGTAATGAGGGCCGCAGGAATCGCGGCCGATCCCTGGGCAGAAACTGGCGCACTGCCCAGGCCAATTCGTGGAGAAAGAAGGAGAGATCCCAATGTTAGAAATTACACTCAACATGTATCAGACCGCAGCCATCGCTATGCTGCTGTTTGTGGTGGGCCGCTTCCTCACCAACCGTGTGGAATTTTTGAGAAAATGCTGCATCCCCGCCCCGGTGGTGGGCGGCCTGATCTTTGCCATCGCCCACCTGGCCCTGCGCGTGGCGGGTGTGGTACAGTTTACCTTTGATTCCAATGTGAAGGACTTCTTCATGACCCTGTTCTTCACCAGCGTGGGCTACACCGCCTGCTTCCGTCTGCTGAAAAAGGGCGGCAAAAAGGTGGTTACCTTCCTCCTTGTGGCCATTGTCATGGTATTTCTCCAAAACATCGTCAGCTCCGTTCTGGCCGGAGTCTTTGATTGGGACCTGCGCCTGGGCCTGTGCACCGGCTCCATTCCCATGGTGGGCGGCCACGGCACCGCCGGATCCTATGGTCCCATGATGGAAAAGGATCTGCAAATTGCCTCTGCCAACGCCATCGCGGTGGCCGCCGCCACCTACGGTCTGGTGGCCGGCTCCCTCATGGGCGGCCCCACCGCCCGGAGCATCATCAACCGCTTCGGTCTGAAGTCCAATGAAAGCACCGAAGAACTGATGGAAATGGCCGATGAGTCCGCCGAGGACAAGGCCAAGGCCGAGCGTGTGGACACCGAGTCCTTCACCAACGCCGCGATCCTGCTTATCGTGGCCTCTGGTTTGGGCACCCTGCTCACCATGGCGCTGAACAACATCCATATCCAGATCGGCAACTTTGAGTTCACCTTCACCTTCCCCACCTACATCGGCGCCATGCTCATCGCCGCTGTCATCCGCAACTTCTGCGATGCCCGTCACATTGTCCTGCCCGCAAAGGCTTTGGACCTGTGGGGCAACGTATCCCTGTCCATCTTCCTGGCCATCGCCCTTATGTCCGTGGCTTTGTGGGATCTGGCCAAGGTAGCCGGCCCCATGATCGCCATGCTCCTGGCCCAGACCGTCCTCATGTTCTTCTTTGCCCGTTTCGTGGTGTTCACCATTATGGGCCGGGATTACGAGGCCGCTGTTATGACCGCCGCCTTCTGCGGCTTCGGCATGGGCGCCACGCCCAACGCCATGGCCAACATGCAGGCCGTCACCAAGCAGTATGGACCCGCTCCCCAGGCCTACTTCATCGTCCCCCTGGTGGGCTCCCTGTTCATCGACTTCTTCAACGGCCTGATCATCACCGGCTTTTTGAACATCCTGCCCATCTTTGGCTGATCCGTACCACAAACAAAGCCCGCCCCAATCCGGGGCGGGCCATTTGTTTTTATTGTACCTTCTCCTGTTCCAACCGCTTTGCCATCTTTTTTCGCTTGGCGGCCATGTAGCGGTCCTCTTCACTGAAAATGCAGCCGCAGTACTTCTGCATATAAAATCCGTGCTCTCGGGCAAAGGCCTGCCCGTCCTGAAAGAGGGGCCTGAAATCCCGGTAGAGAAACGCCACCCCATACTTCTCCCCCATCTCCCGTGCCACAGCGGCAATGGCCTCGTGGCGCTGGTAGGGAGAAATGAGCAGGGAGGTAGTAAAGCTGTCATAGCCGTTTTCCGCGGCAAACCGGGCTGTCTCCTCCATGCGCACCCGGTAACAGTAGGCACACCGGCCGTCGATATCTCCGGCCACGGCGGTAATAAAGGAGCGCAGGTCATAGCAGCCGCCGATGATCAGCTTCATGCCGATCTCCTTGGCGTAATCCTCCAGGGTGCGCTTGCGGGCCTGATACTCGGTATAGGGGTGGATGTTGGGATTAAACCAGAAGCCTGTCACCTGCATCCCCTCCTCCCGCAGCTGGGCGATGGGACGGTTGGCACAGGGGGCGCAGCAGATATGCATGAGGGTATTCATGTCTCTTCCTCCAGGTCCAGAATATCAGTCTCCCGCTTTTTCTGCAGGGCATAGGCCAGGGTCTGGGCAGTGCCTCCCTTTGGCTCTCCGTTGTAGAGGGCGATGATGCGGGCGGAGCGGTCCACCATATAGCGGTTTCGCCGCATCATGCAGAAGCGGTCGTAATGGTGCTGCACCAGGGTCTCATAGTCGCACTGGTCCAAAATGGCCCAGTACTGCCGCTTTTCCTCCCCCGTCCAGCTGTCTGCCTGGTTCTCACAGGGGCGTACCCCCTCCAGGGTAACGTCCGGACGTTGTTCCCGCAGCTTCAGCACCGCCTGGGCAAAGTAGAGGTCGCCGCCCTTGGCCATGCCGCACATAAAGTGACGAAATCCCGCCGCATAGGCCCGCTCCAGGGCCTGGGCAATCTGTTCCTTGGCCCTGATGCACCGCGGGTCATCCTCACGATTGCCCCAGGGTAGCTTATCCGGCCGGTGCCCGGTAAAGCAGCAGGTTGTCTCACGCTCCATGGCCGTTTCCTCCTTCCTTGCCCGTTTGCTCCATCCATTACAGGACGATCAAATCCTTGGGCGAACGGGTAATGTCCTCACAGCCGTTTTCCGTGAGAATCAGCACGTCCTCAATGCGCACGCCAAAGCGGCCGGGCAGATAGACCCCCGGTTCCGCGGAGATCACCGCTCCCACAGGCAGAAGCCCCTGCTCGCTGGGAGCCGCGTTGGGGGACTCATGGATATCAATTCCTAAGGAATGGCCGAAGCTGTGGGTGAAGTAATCCCCATAGCCCGCCTCCCGAAGGCAGCGGCGTGCGGCCTCATCCACCTCCCAGCCGGCCACCCCGCCCCGTGCGGCGTTGATGCCTGCCTTTTGGGCACTGAGCACAGCGGCGTAGACCTCCTCCATCTCCTGGGTGGGCTGACCCAGAGCCACCGTGCGGGTCATATCGGAGCAGTAGCCCTGAACCTTGCAGCCAAAGTCCATGGTAATGAACATCCCCGTGTCCACCACCTGGTCTCCGGGCACCGCATGGGGGCGGGACCCGTTGGGGCCGGCGGCCACAATGGGATCAAAGGACACCTGCTCTCCTCCGCGGCGCATAAGCTCATAGACCAGCCGGGCGGCAATCTCCCGCTCAGTGAGGCCGGGGCGGATAAAGTTCAGGATGGCCTTAAAGGCCTCATCGGTGATCTCCTGGGCCCGGCGCATAATGGCCTGCTCCTCCAGATCCTTGGACGCTCTTAGCTCATCCAACAGGGTCTGGGCCGGGGTAAGGATACAGGGCAGCTCCTGGGCGTAGCGCCGGTGGGCATCCACCGTCATCTCTCCGCTCTCAAAGCCCACGTTGTGAAGGCCTTTTTCCTCCAGATAGGCTCTGGCCTGGGCCAGGTGTCCGTTTCCACTGGTAGTCTGGGATACCTGGGCGCCGGTAATCTGCTCCTGGGCGGCCTCAATATAGCGCCCATCGGTGGTATAGTGGGCCCCATCCCGGCAAACCAGGAGCAGCCCCTCTCCATGAAAGCCCAGGGCATAGCGCTCTCCGGAAGGGCTGGTAATGAGCATGGCGTCCAGTCCATACTCGGGGAGCTTAGACGCAATTTTTGCAATATGGTTCATGTTGAACTCTCCTTACACCAGATAACTCTGGTAAATTCTCTGCATCTCCAGGGCATCCTCCGCCTGGGTACCTGCGCTTTCGCAGATAAAGGTGGGGCTCCAGCCCCGGCGGGCCACCTCTTTCGCCAGGGGCGCCCACTGGGGGCCATAGCCGTCGTCATGGGCAAAGGTGCGGTGGCACTTTTCTCCCCCATTGGGGGTGAACTGGATGTGGGAAAAGTGGCTGTGGAATTGGGCCGCCCGCTCCGCTCCCAGCACTTCTTCCAGGCGGCTGAGCATCCGGTCAAAAGCCTCCGGTCCGTCGTCGGCCCCCAGGGAACGGGCATACAGATGCCCGAAGTCAATGCAGGGGACCAGCCGCTCATCCAGGGTACACAGCTCCAGCACCTCGTCCAGATCTCCCAGCTGGTTGATTTTCCCCATCGTCTCCGGGCACAGGGTGATGTGGCCAAAGCCCCCCTCGTCGCAGGCAGCCATCACCGCCCGCAGGCTTTTGCGGGCAATCTCCAGCGCTTCCCGCCGGGTACGCTTCATCAAAGCGCCGGAATGGATGATGACACGCCCCGCCCCCATCTGGTCCGCTGCCAGGCAGGCGGCGGTGATGTAGCCGATGGTCTTTTGCAGCGACTCCGGGTCAGGGTTTGCCAGGTTAATAAAATAGGGTGCGTGGAGGGAGAGGGTGATTCCCGCCTCCTGTGCCCGCTGTCCCAGCTTTCGGGCCGTCTCCGCTCCCACATGGACTCCCTTTCCACACTGATATTCATAGCAGGAAAGGCCAAGGCCCGCAATCCAGCCTGGGGCGTCCAGGGAGGACTTATACCGTTTGGAAAAGCTGTCCGAATTGCCCGCCGGACCGAACTTTGCACTCACAGAAAACTCCTCCTCTTGCCCAGCAGACGGAAAGGAGTTTCCACGGCATAGCGGATGTACCGTCCAGGGTTGCCCGCCAGACGGATGGGCTCCACCAGCAGCGGGGTGACCCCCGCGTTGTTGGCGCCCAGGGTGTCGGTGAAGATCTGGTCCCCCACCATCACCGTCTCCTCCGGCTTACAGCCCATGCGCTCCATGGCCCGGAGATAACCTCCCCGCTTGGGCTTGCCCGAGTGGCCCTGGTAGGGAATGCCCAGCTGCTCGGCAAAGCGCTGGGCCCGGCCGGGCTTTCGGCTGTTGGAAAGCAGGAAAAGCTGGATTCCGTGCTCCTCCAGCTTTTCCTTCCAGGCCCGCACCTGCTGAGGCACCTGGGTCACCTTATAGGGCACCAGAGTATTGTCCAGGTCGGCCAGCACCAGCCGGATGCCCCGCCGGGCCAGGGCTTCGGGGTCGATCTGGGTCACCGAGGGATAAACCCCCTGGGGTATGGGTGAAAAGGACACGAAGGCATCCTCCTTTGTTCTAAAACTAGCCCGCGGCACATAGGGTAAAGCACACGCAGGTCAAATTTGCGCTTGACAGTATATCACACCTGCCTAGTTTGGACAAGGGGGCATCTCTTATGCCGCAGCCACCACAGGACACCTTTATCGTCACGCTGACCCCCCGGCAGCTGCCCGCGCTTCAGCCCTGGCGGGCCACACCCGCCCTGCTGGCCTACCGTCTGGGGCCTGGGGGACGTCTGCTCCGGGCCGACAACGCCCTGCTGCCCCGTGGAAGTCTGATGGTCCTCAGCGACCGGGGGTTTGACGGTCTGGGGCAGACCGCCCCTCTCTGCCAGGAGATTGTACGGGAATGCCAAGCCAGGGGCTTTGTAGGAGCCATTCTGGACTTTGAATCCCGCCTGCCACCCCTGGCCCAAATCGTGGGACAGTTGGATGAGCCCTTTGCCCGGCGGGACTGGATGCTGATCGTGCCCGAGGCTTACGCCCAGAGTGCCCCCCACGGGAAGGTTATGATCCCCTCGGCCCTGTCCGGCGGCTCGCTGCAGCTGCGTTTGGAGGAGGCCGTGGAACAATTCGGCCGGGAACGGACGGCTCTGGCTCTGGAAAAGGCGGCGGAGGACTTCTATCTTCCCTCCCCCACCGGTTCCGGGCAGCCGCTCTCTCAGGAGCAGCTGGAACAGCTGAAGGAGCGCCTGTCCCCTTCCATCTTTTTTTCCGGGGACCTGTGCGCCCGGTACTTTACCTACATGAGCCGGGACAACGGCGCCCACTTTGTCCTCTTTGACGACGAGGATACTCTGCGCCGGAAGGTGGAGGTGGCCCATCGGGCGGGCATCCACATCTTCTTGGCTCCCTGGGCGGAGATCTCCTCCTGTGCCGCCCACATCGGTGTTCGCCGCTATCCCTCTGCGTCCCGAAACCTTCAGGACATCAAAAAACCGGGCAGCCGTTAAGGCCGCCCGGTTTTGCTTTGCAGAAAAATGCTCAGAACTTGTCGTAAATGGCACGGATGAGCACAATGGCCTCCTCCACGGTGGTGTTTACCTTGGGGGAGATGCCGCCGTCCTTGCCTGCCATCAGGCCGTTGTTGGTAAGCAGGGCCATGGACTCCACCGCCCAGCTGTCCACGCTGGCCGCGTCCTTGAACTGGCTGTCAATGACCGTGCTGGTGTTGGCAAGGGTACTGGTTCCGTTGGCCGCATCCACATACTGGATGGCCTTGTTCAGCATGACGCTGATCTCCTGGCGGGTGATGGGGGTGTTGGGGGCAAAGATCCCATCCCCCTTGCCGCTGGTCACTCCGGCGGCCACAGCCTTCAGCGCCATGATGTCATCCGTGTCGGTAAAATTGTCCGGCGCGGCAACAATTATCTCCCCGGTGGCCTTTTCGATCAGATTGACGGCCAGCTCGGCAAACTGCAGACGGGTGATCTGGTCCTGGTAGATCCCCTGAGTACGCTCCGTGATGAGGCCCTTGCTCTGGGCATCCACAATGAGCGCTTCGGCCCAGCTGGAGGGAGTCTGTACCACAGGCTTGGTGCTGCCCGGCACGGTAAGGGTATAGGTACCGCTCTGCTGCTTGAACTGATTGCCGGAGGCCACCACATAGATCTTGTGCTCCCCAGCACTGAGGGCTGCGGTGTTCAGGTTATAGTAATAGGGGGCCTGGGACACCGTGGCGGCCAGCTTGCCGTCCACATAGTACTGCACGGTGGCGTTCTTCACCCCAGGGAAGCTGACATAAGAGGCCAGCTTCAGCGTACCGGTGTCACTAAGTTCGGTCTGGCTCAGTTCCTCCCAACCCACGGCAGAAGTCTGTCCCTGGGCCAGGTAGGCTCCATTGTTGTCAATGGCACTGCGGTAGACAGAGGAGATCGCGGAGTTGCCGTTGAGGGAATAGTCATACCGGCTGCTGTCCAGATCCACATCAAAGTAGAAAACTGCCTTCACTTGGGGATAGACCATATTGACATAGGAATAGAATTTGGTCAGCTGGTCCACTGCATAGGCCGTCTGATCCGCGCCGTAATTCCGGTAGCCAAAGCCGCACTCGCTGATCATCACGGGCTTATTGTGGGATTTGGCCAGATCCACAATGGGCTTGATAATGACCATAGGATCATAGTCATACACACCGGTGCCATAGTAGGGGTTGCTGGCCGGGGTGCCGGAGAGGCTGTAGCTCATGGGGTTGCCGTACACATCCAAATAATTGGTGTTCTGGTAAGTGGACATGCCCACCCAGTCCACATACTGGTCGCCGGGATAGAACTGGTCGATGGTCACATTCCGGTTGCTGATATCCCCAGGAGAGAATACCATCTGAATGTTGGAGTAGGGCGCCGCGGCATCCGCCACCTTACGGAAGGCCTGGATGTAGGTGGTAGGATCACAGTCGCTCCAGTTGTTCATCTCCGCACCAACCCGCAGGAGGATGGTAGCGTCCAGTTGGGCCATGGCGCGCACGCCCTCCTGAATATAGCTATCCGCGGACAGGACTGCCTGGCAGCCGGCGGTTCCTTCCGGGTGGAAGTTCCACGCCAGCTCGATAACGCCTCCGTTGGCTGCGTCATAGAAGTTTTCGGAGGTATTCATGTAGTAGTCAATCCAATACTCCACCGAATAACCGTCATTGAAATCAATGTACATAAGGGCAGCGGACTCTCCAGGCTGGTCATGGCCCAGAGCAGTACCATACCAGGTGCCGTTCTTGGGGCCATAGGCATAGGGGGAGGGGTCCGTGTCACTCTGGGCATAGATCTTGGGACTTTGGGCCGCTTTCAGATACGCCATCCGGGCATTGCCGTCCAGCAGAGTATCCTTATACCCGTGTCCGTTGGCGTTGAGCCATTTGGCCATGGTAAGCTGCCGCTCCAGCCAGGTAATGGCTCCGGCAATGTCTCCGGTCACCTCACAGGCCCAGGAGGCCTTGGCACATTTGACCTCCAGGTTGCCGCACACATCGTAGCTCATGCCCAGGGGGATCAGCTCATCATAGATCTTCTGGGCCAGGGAGACGATGGCCTTGGCATCGGTCCCCGCGGAGACTGTGGCCCACTGGTCATGCAGGGGCCAGTAGGAAGAGGGATAGGTAAACGCCGAAGCATTGATACACATCCCCGCCACCAGCACAGCCGCCATGGCCGACGAAAGCAAACGACGCAGAACTCTTTTCATTTCAAAACAACCTCCCATTCAATGTTTGCCGCGTCAAAAAAGCATGAAACTATTGTACTTTTCTTTCACACTTTTTGCAATATCCCCAAAGTGTAGTTCCCACTTTTTGTACAACTTTTTCTATCTGTACCCCGATTATGAACTTTTCGTGAAAAGTCTGGACAGACCCGCCCCCTTGGATTATGATATAGGCTGTAAAAATGTTGAGATACTGCATGTATTTTGTCTATTCTCTGAAAATAGGCAGCATATGGAGGTTATTTTTCAATGCCCCATTCCTTTTTCGGCGGAGTATTTCCCGCCACTCGAAAAGAAAGTACGCGGCGAAAGCCCCTTAATTCTCTCTCCGTTTCCCCGGAAGAGCTTGTCATCCCCCTGCTCATGTGCGCCGACGGCCCCTCCCTTCCTCTGGTGCGCCCCGGCGACCGGGTGCTGCGGGGCCAGCCCGTGGCCCAGTGGGAGGAGACCGGCGGCGCTGCCGCCCATTCCGGCATCTCCGGCCGGGTAACTGCACTGGAGGACCGCCCCCATCCCTGGGGCGGCAGCTCCCCCGCCATCATCATCCGGAATGACGGCCAGGACACTCCCTGGGACGGGCGGCCGGAACCCCTTCCCCTGCGGGAGGCCAACCTGACCTCCCTGATGGAGCGGGTGCAGGGGGCCGGTATCGTGGGCATGGGAGGCGCCGCCTATCCCGCCTGGAAAAAGCTGGACCAGGCCGCCGGACGGGTGGACACGCTCATCATCAACGCCGCGGAGTGTGAGCCCTATGTCACCGCCGACCACCGGCTTTTGTTGGAGCGGGCCAAATACATTATTCAAGGGGGCGAGCTGCTCGCCCGGTGTCTGGGTGCCTCCCATGTGGTCCTGGTCACAGAGGGGGATAAGCTCAACGCGGTGGAGTCTCTGGAGCGGCGCCTGCGGCGCAACAAGCTGGTGCGCCTTTGTACCGTCCGCACCCGGTATCCTCTGGGCGCGGAAAAGCAGATCGTACAGACGGTGACCGGCCGGGAAGTTCCCCCCGGCGGCTCTCCCTTGGACGTGAAATGTGTGGTCTTTAATGTGGCTACAGTCTACGCCATACAGGATGCCTTTTTCCGCGGCCATCCGCTCACGCACCGCGCCGTCACTGTCACCGGCGGAGCAGTGACCCGCCCCAGAAACTTGTGGGTCCCCATCGGGACCCCTTGGCGCGTCCTGCTGGAAGCCTGCGGCGGACTGCGGGAAGAGGCGGAGCTGATGGTCACCGGCGGCCCCATGATGGGCGTGGCGCTTCCCTCGCTGGACGCCCCGGTGCTGAAAAGCACCAACAGCTTAGTCTGTCTCACCTCCCCGGAGCGCAAGTCGGAGGGTGCCGGCAGCGTGTGCATCCGGTGCGGAAAATGTGTGGACCGCTGCCCCATGCATCTGGCCCCCACCTTTATCCGCCAGGCCCTAAAGGCCAATGACCTGGCCGCCCTGGCTAAGCTTCACCCCGAGGACTGCAACGCCTGCGGCTGTTGTTCCTTCATCTGTCCCGCTCAGATTCCTCTGGTGGAGACGGTCACCCTGGCAAAAAATACCCTGCGGGAAGGAGGCACAGCTCAATGAACACTTCCTTTCCCCCCGCCTACCTCTCTCCGCAGCTGAGGCAGAGCGCCACCACCACCGCTATGATGCTGGATCTGATGGTGGCCCTGGTTCCAACCCTGGGGATGTCTGTTTTTCTCTTTGGCCCGCGGGTACTGGCCCTGTGTGCCATTTCGGTGGCAGCCTGCGTCTTTTCCGAGTGGCTCTACCGCCGTCTGACCCATCAGAGCAATACCCTTCGGGACCTCTCCGCCTGTGTCACAGGTCTTTTGCTGGCGCTCAGCCTGCCGGTGACCTCCCCCTACTGGGTACCGGTGCTGGGCGGCGCCTTCGGCATTATTGTGGTCAAGCAGTTTTACGGCGGCCTGGGCAAGAACTTTATGAATCCCGCCCTGGCCGGACGGATGCTGTGCGCCACGCTCCCCATCCTTATGACCACCTGGGCCCAGCCCCTTCACTGGGTCTCTATGGTAAACCCGGATGCTGTCTCCGCCGCCACCCCCCTGGCTTCCCTTCACGACGGAGGTCTTCCCGCTGAGACCCTGCCGCAGCTGTTTTTAGGGCAGCAGGGCGGATGTATGGGCGAGGTATCCTCCGCCATGCTTCTGCTGGGATTTGTCTACCTGCTTTTGCGCCGGGTCATCTCTGCCCGCATCCCCCTGGCCTATCTGGGAACGGTCGTACTGGTCTCCCTGCTGTTTTATCCTTCGGGCATGAACCCCCTGGTTTGGACGGCCTACCAGCTTCTCAGCGGCGGGCTCATCATGGGGGCCATCTTCTTTGCCACCGATCCCACCACCTCTCCGGTCACACCCCGCGGCCAGGTGATCTTTGGGGTGGGCTGCGGCCTTCTCACCATGCTGCTGCGCTACCACGGTTCCTACCCGGAAGGGGTCGGCTGGGCCATTTTGACCATGAACTGTTTGGTATGGCTGATGGACCGGATGGGTATGCCCCGCCGGTTTGGCATCGGCCGCTTTACCGTCACCAAAAACTGGGTGATGGAAATTCAAAGCAGCCTGGCTGAAATAAAATTTGTCAAGCCTGAGATGAAGTTCAATTTCTTCGGGCTGAAAGAGGGGAAAATGCCCGGCGAGGCCTACCTGGACCCCCTGCGGACCCACATCAAGGCTCTTGCCCCCGTCGCCCTTCTGTTTGCCGTCACCTGTGTGGCGATTTCCAGCATTCACACCATCACCGACCTGGATACCGCACGGGCAGAAGCGCGGGAACAGCGGGAGCTGCTCTCCCAGGTCATGCCCCAGGCAGAAACCAGCTCAGAAACACCCTACCGGGCCAACGGCGCATTGTCCATCCTGGCCGGATACTCCAGCGAAGGGGAACTCATCGGCTACTGTGTGGAGGTCCAGAACCAGGGCTTTGGCGGCATCATCACCATGGTGGTGGGCGTGGACCTGGACGGCAAGGTTACCGGTGTAGCCGTCACCAGCCACTCGGAGACCAATCCCGTGGGCACTAAGGCCATGACGGAAGAAGCGCTCAGCCGTTACATTGGCCGCTCGGGAACCCTGCGGACCTCCGGGGCCAACTCTGTGGATGTGGTCACCGGCGCCACCGCCACCTCCAAAGCCATTACCGCCGGCGTCAACCGTGCGCTGGCCATTGTGGCAAATCTCGATACGGAAGGAGAGGTCGAATATGTGGACAGCGATGTATAAGTCTTGCCTTCTGCCTCTCCGGAAAGGAGGTGGGGCACTATGACCACCGCGCTGGAACTGGCCGGGGTAGCTCTGGCCGCTCTTCTCTCTGAAAACATGGTCCTCGTCACCTGCACTGGTATCGGAACCCACCGTCCCTCCTTTCAGGACCCCAAGCAGGCCCTGCGCACAGGGTTTTGCCTGACCTTAGTCATGGTGTTGGGCGCTTTGTGCGCCTGGCTTCTGGATTATCTGGTCCTGGGACGTTTTGCCCTGCAGCACTTTCGTCTTTTGGCCTTCGCACTGCTGATTCCGGGACTGGTGGCTGCCCTGCGGCGCTTTTTCCGCACCTGTGTGCCGGAACTGTCCCGGCGGGTGGACGAGAATCTCTCCTCCATCTCCACCAACTGTGCCGCTCTGGGCTCTGCCCTCATCATTACCCAGCGCAGCTATGGCCTGTTCTCCTCCCTGCTCTTCGCCTTCTTCGGCGGAATCGGCGTCTGCCTGGCTCTGGCCAGCTTCGCCAGCCTTCAGACTGAGGTGGATCTGGAGCGCTGCCCCCGCCCGTTTCGTGGAATCCCCATCCAACTGATTACCGCTGGGCTGATGGCGATGGCGCTGTTTGGTTTTTACGGACTTCATCTGGATTAAAAAAAGCCTGTGGAAATGTTATTTCCACAGGCTTTTTGCTCTTACTTTGCGCTCAGCTTAAAGGAAGCGCACTCGGTTCCCTCGCACTTGGTGGGGGCGCTGCCGCAGCAGCCCACCTTGATAGACTGCAGAGAACAGCAGTTCTGAGGGGCGTTGTGATAAGCGCAGGTATCCACGGTACACTGGATGCTGGTATTACAGGACTTGTTATTCATACAAAACCCTCCTTCCTTGGGTTGGCCTTAGTATGAACCAGAAAATGCCCGACTATACCAGATCCACCGGTGAATTTTGAAAATTTTACCGCTTCTCCCCATCCTCAGGGACAGAATTCTCCCGGTCCTCCGGGAGCACATCCACCACCTTGGGAATAAAACGGCTGGCAAATCTGCCTTTTCCGCGGTTTTTCACGTAGAAATAGCCAATAAAGGAAAAGACCACCGCCCCCACAAAGTTCACCAGGAGGTCTTTCATGGTGTCTAAAATCCCAATGTCCAGATAACCGCCCAGTCCCAGGGAAATTTCCTCCCCCGCCGCGGTCACCACCACCACATCGGTAATATCCCGGATCGCCACCGGCGTATTCCCGCCCGTGGGGTCCAGCATCACGGTGGAAATGGTGTTTACAATGGCATCCTTCTGCATGTCCAGCAGAAACAGTTGGTCCATTCCGCACTCAAAAAACTCCCACAGCACGCCGATGGTCATGGAAAAGCAGAAGGCCACCAACGCCATGTAGGTGGGGGAAAGGGTAAGGGAGAATTTTTCGTTGCGGTTGAGCATATCCACCAGCGCAAAGCCGATGGCCGCACAGAGAAAGCCGTTGATGGTGTGCAGAATGGTGTCCCAGCCATAGAAAGTAGTATAGAAGGAGCGGATCTCCCCTAAAATTTCCGCTGCAAAGATAAACAGCATGATAATAATTTCCAGGGTATTTGGGAGATCTACCATCAGCGCCCGCTCCACCATAGTGGGCAGCAGCAGCAGGATCAGGGTCAAAAGGCAAAGGAATACGCTCTCATAATCCCGGTTGAAAAACTGGGCCACCATGGTAGCAATGACCAGAAAGCGCAGGAGAATATACACCGCCGCCACCGTTCGTTTCCGACGCAGCGCCGAATCTGCTACGATAAAAACTTGTCTCAATTTCCCTCTCTTTTTCTCCATTTTCTCATTTCCTCCTGCCGTCTCATGGTAGAAAGTAGTATAATCGGTCCCTACCGGAAAGTCAAGGATAGGGCCCGGAAGGCATAGACTGGTTGGGAGGTGATTGACATGGATCTGCGCAACCGGACCATTACCGTGGGGGAACTGCTGGACAATCCCAAATCCAGAGCAGTATTTCAGCGCCGCTTTGGAAAGTTTATGAAGCACCCCATGGTGGGGGCGGCCCGCAGCTTGACTCTGTCCCAGCTGGCAGAGATGGCGGCGGTCTATCTGCCTCAGAAAACCATTCAGGATACCCTGCGTGAGCTGGAACAGCTCTGATCGACCATTCGCAGACAAAACAAAGTTCCTTTTTCTCCCGGATAATGGGTTGCCATACCGGAGATTTTGGGCTAAAATAAAATAACATAGTATCCTGTCATTGCTGGAGGGACGACCATGGACATCAAAATCAAGCGACGCCATGGCGTCTCTTTTTTCGCCTGTGACCACCCCGCCTGGGCGGGGGCGGCCCACGGCTTTTCCACCCGTCTTGGCGGAATTTCCCCCGCCCCCTGGGACAGCCTCAATCTGGGGGCCAACCGGGGCGATACGCGGGACAATGTCCGGGAAAATTTCCGCCGCTTCTGTGCCGCGGTGGGGACGGACCCCGCCGCACTGGTCAAAAACCACCAGATCCACAGCAATCTGGTACGCCCGGTCACCCATGCTGACCGGATGGACGACCCCGCTGATCCCGGCCTTTTTGAGGCCGATGGTCTTATCACCGACGAGCCGGGCCTGTGTCTGACTATTTTTTCCGGGGACTGTATCCCCATTTTGCTCTATGATCCCCGCCGCCGCTGCATCGCCGCCGCCCACGCAGGTTGGCGCGGCACTGCTGCGGGCATCGCCGCACGGGCCGCAGAAAAAATGGTGGAGGACTATGGCTGCCATCCCGCTGACATCCTCGCGGCCATCGGGCCGGGCATCGGCCCCTGCTGCTTTGAGACCCACATAGACGTCCCAGACGGCCTGCGCTCCGGACTGGGCACCCAGGCCGAGGACTTTATCCGCCCCTTGCCTGGGGGAGAAAAATACCAGGTGGATTTGAAGGGGGCCAACCAGCGGTGGCTGGAACAGGCCGGCCTTTTGCCGGAACACATCGCCCTGTGCTCTGCCTGTACCGCCTGTGACCTGGACACCTTCTGGTCCCACCGCATTCAGGGCCAGGTTCGGGGCAGTATGGCGGCCATGATTCAGCTTTTGTAACGAGGAACCCCTATGAAACGACTGTTATCACTTGTTTTCGCCACGCTGCTTCTGGGCCTGTCCGCCTGCGGCGCCCAGCCCGCTTCCAGCGCTTCCTCCTCTGCCCCCGTGCAATCCAGTCAGGAGGAAAATTCTGAGACCACCCCCTTCACCTTGCCGGTCTTTCCGGACTTCAGTCTTCACCCCACTCTGGGCTCCAACCGGGCCAATCTGACCCTCTCTTCTCTTCTCTACGAGGGGCTTTTTCTGGTGGATGAGACCTTTCAGGCTGTTCCGGTCCTGTGTGAGCGCTACTCCGCCAGCGAAGACAAGCTGGTGTGGACCTTTACCATCCGCTCCGGCCTCACCTTCTCCGACGGCACTCCTCTCACCGGCCAGTCCGTGGCCGATGCTCTGGAGCTGGCCCGGTCCGAACAGGGGCGCTACCGCACCCGCCTGGCCGATGTGAGCTCCATTGCCGCAGAGGAAAACACCCTGACCATTACCCTTTCCCGCCCCAACGGGAGTTTCCCCTGTCTGCTGGACATCCCCATTGCCAACGGCAGTGGAGAGCGGCCCTCCGGCACCGGACCCTATGTGCTTTCCAGCTCCGACGAAGGGCTGGTCCTCACCGCACGCCCCGGCTGGTGGCAGCATAAGGAGCTTCCCTTCGACGTGATCCCCCTATACAGCGTCAGTAAGAGCGATGAGCTTATCTACGCCTTTGACGCGGGCAACGTCTCCTTGCTGGATGTGGATCTGATGGCCACCAATGCCATGGGCTATGGAGGCAACTATCAGACCTGGGACTACGCCACCACCGATTTTATATATCTGGGTTTCAACACCGCCTCTGGAATATGCCGCAGCGCTCCGGTGCGTTTGGCGATCTCCGCGGCGATCGACCGTCAGGCCATTGCTCAGACCGTCTACGCCAGCCACGCCATCCCCTCTGCCCTCCCGGTCCATCCTGACAGCCCTCTGTATGCTCCGGATTCCGCCCAGCGTCTTAGCTATAACCCGGACACGCTGGCCGGGCAACTGGAAGAGCTGGGTCTTGCGGGCAAGGAATTGCGCCTGCTGGTCAACAACGAAAACGAGTCCAAGCTATCCGCCGCTCAGCTCATCGCCTATCAGCTGGGTTCCGCGGGGCTTACCGTCCAGGTGGAAGCGCTCCCCTATGAGGACTTTACTGCCGCCCTCGGTAAGGGCGACTTTGACCTCTATTTGGGAGAGACGGTGCTCACCGCCGACTTTGACCTCTCCCCTTTGCTGTCCTCTTCCGGCAGCCTCAATTATAGCCGCTGGAACAATGCCGACACCAACGGGCTTCTCTCCGCTATGCACTCCGCAAGCCAGGGAGAACCAAAGCGCCAGGCCGCCCAGGCCCTTTTCACCCACCTGGAGCAGCAGCTGCCCATCGCCCCCCTGCTCTTTAAAAATGGCTCTGTGCTCACCCATTGGGGACGGCTGACCCAGCTCAGCCCGATCCGAAACAATGTGTTCTACCAGTTGGAAAACTGGACCATCCAATAAAAAGAAAAAACGCCGCGCCAAATAGGGCCAGCTTCGGACCGGGGCGGCAAGGAGGAACCAAGATGAGTGTTTACCGCTGTTATTCCCAAAAAAAGCCCGGCTTTGATGTAGAGGCACAGGGCCTTTGCAAGGCCCTCCAGGAACAGCTGGGGGTCAAGGGGCTCAAGTCCGTAGCCATCCTCAACCGGTATGACGCAGACCAGATCGACCCCGCCGTCTACCAGCAGGCCAAGGGCATTGTCTTTTCCGAGCCGCAGGTGGACGTGATCTATGATGAAGATTTCCCCCAGCCCGCCCAGCCTTGCTCTATTCTGGCCGTAGAGGCCCTGCCCGGTCAGTTTGACCAGCGCGCCGACTCCTGCCAGCAGTGCATCCAGCTCATGGCCGGAGTGGACCGTCCCCTCATCGCCTATGCCAAGGTCTATGTGCTGGAGGGCACGCTCTCCCAGGAGGACTTGGACAAGATCCGCCACTATCTCATCAACCCTGTAGAGAGCCGCGAGGCCTCTATGGACAAGCCCGATACCCTGGTGCGCACCCATCCCGCTCCCGATCATGTGGCCACCATTGACGGATTCACTACCCTGGATGAGCAGGGATTGGGCAAGCTGTTGGATCAGCTGGGCCTGGCTATGGATCTGGACGATTTGAAGTTCCTCCAGGGCTATTTCCGGGACGAGGAAAAGCGTGACCCCACCATCACCGAGGTGCGGGTGGTAGATACCTACTGGTCCGACCACTGCCGCCACACTACCTTCTCCACCCACCTGGACGAGATCTCCATTGACGATCCGGAGATCCAGGCCGCCTACGAGCGGTACCTGGCCGCCCGTGTCGAGGTCTATGGAGAGGAAAAAGCTGCCCAGCGGCCCCGCACCCTGATGGACGTGGCCACCATCGGCACCAAGACCCTGAAAAAGCGCGGCCTGCTCCCCGAGCTGGATGAGAGCGAGGAAATCAACGCCTGCTCCATCCATGTCCCCGCCACAGTAGACGGCAAGGATCAGGATTGGCTGCTGATGTTCAAGAATGAGACCCATAACCACCCCACCGAGATCGAGCCTTTCGGCGGCGCGGCCACCTGCATTGGCGGCTGTATCCGCGACCCCCTCAGCGGCCGCGTCTATGTCCACCAGGCCATGCGCTTTACCGGCGGCGGCGATCCCCGTGTGCCCTTTGACCAGACCCTCCCCGGCAAGCTGCCCCAGCGGAAGCTGGCCACCACCGCCGCGGCGGGCTACTCCTCCTACGGCAACCAGATCGGCCTTTCCACCGGCCATGTGGCCGAGGTTTACCACGAGGGATACATCGCCAAACGTCTGGAGTGCGGCGCGGTGGTAGGCGCTGCCCCCGCCGACCATGTGCGCCGGGAAGTTCCCGCCCCTGGGGATGTGGTCATCCTGCTGGGCGGCCGCACCGGCCGGGACGGCATCGGCGGAGCCACCGGTTCCTCCAAGAGCCACAACCAGAAGTCTCTGACCACCATGGCCTCTGAGGTCCAGAAGGGCAACGCCCCCGAGGAACGCAAGATCCAGCGCCTGTTCCGCAACGGTGAGGTAACCCGCCTCATCAAGCGCTGCAACGACTTTGGTGCCGGCGGCGTATCCGTGGCCATCGGCGAGCTGGCCGACGGCCTGGAGATCGAGCTGGATGCCGTGCGCAAGAAATATGACGGCCTGGACGGCACCGAGCTTGCTATCTCCGAGAGCCAGGAGCGTATGGCCGTAGTGGTAGCCGCCGAGGATGCCGCCAAGTTTATCGCCGAGGCTGAGAAAGAGAATCTGGAAGCCTACCAGGTGGCTGTGGTCACCGAGAGCCCCCGGATGGTCATGCACTGGAAGGGTCAGAAAATCGCCGACCTCAGCCGCGCGTTCCTCAACACCAACGGCGCGGTAAAGCACGCCACCCTGTCTGTGGAAAAGAAGGACCGCTCTCCTCTGTCCAAGGCTCAGTTTACCAACCTGAAGGAGATGGCCTCCAGCCTGAAGTGCGCCTCCCGCCGGGGCCTTACCGAGCGCTTTGACGGCTCCATCGGCGCCTCCAGCGTCCTTATGCCCTTCGGTGGACAAACCCAGCGCACCCCCGCCCAGGCTATGGCCGCCCTCTTCCCCGTAGAGCCCAACCAGGAGACCGATCAGGCCAGCGTCATGGCCTGGGGCTGTGACCCTGACCAGCTGTCTGTCGACCCCTATTGGGGCGCCCACAGCGCCGTGATCACCTCCATGGCCAAGATCGTGGCCGCCGGCGCTGACTACCACAAGGCCTACCTCACCCTCCAGGAGTTCTTTGAGAAGCTTCGCAGCGAGCCCCAGCGCTGGGGCAAGCCCTTCTCCGCCCTGCTGGGCGCCTTGGATGCCCAGCTGGAGCTGGGTGCTGCCGCCATCGGCGGCAAGGACTCCATGTCCGGCTCTTTCCTGGACAAGGACGTGCCCCCCACCCTTATCTCCTTTGCCATCGCCCCCATCAAGGCCTCTGAGGTCCTCTCTCCCGAGTTTAAGAAGGCGGAGCACCCGGTTTATTGCTTCACCGCCGAAGACAGCAGCGCTGAGGGCCTGAAGGCCGCCTGGGAGGAGTTCCACGCTCTCTGCCAGGCCGGCAAGGTAAAAGCCGCCTGGGCCGTGGAAAACGGCCTTGCCGAGGCGGTAATGAAGATGTCCTTCGGCAACCGCATTGGCTTCCAGGCCGGTATGGAGAATGTGGACTGGTACACCGCCATGCCCGGCGCTGTTGTAGCTGAGCTCACCGAGGAAGTGAATCTGGCCCACGCCAAGCGCATCGGCGAGACCACCGCCGCCCCCTTTGTGGCCCTGCCCGGAGAGGCGGTATCCATTGAGGAGCTGCTCCAGCTCAACGACGGCGTTCTGGAGCAGGTCTATCCCACCAAGGCCGGCACCAGCGAGAAGGTGGAGCCCATCTCCTGGGATAAGCGGTCCATTGCCGTGTGCAAGCACAAGGTGGCCCGTCCCAAGGCGGTCATCCCCGTCTTCCCCGGCACCAACTGCGAGTATGACACCGCCAAGGCCTGTATCCGGGCAGGCATCGATCCCGAGATCGTGGTCATCCGCAACCTGACCACCGATTTTCTCACCCAGTCCGCTCAAGCCCTGGAGAAGGCCATCCGCTCCGCCCAGATGGTGGTCCTTCCCGGCGGCTTCTCCGGCGGCGACGAGCCTGAGGGTTCCGGCAAATTCATTGCCTCCTTCCTCCGCTCCCCCGCTCTCAGTGAGGCGATCATGGACCTGCTGAAACACCGGGACGGCCTGATGCTGGGCATCTGCAACGGCTTCCAGGCCCTGGTGAAGCTGGGGCTGGTGCCCTACGGCGAGATCCGGGATATGGATGACAGCTGTCCCACCCTCACCTATAACCTGATCGGCCGCCACCAGTCCAGCTACGTGACCACACGGGTGGCTTCGGTCCAGTCCCCCTGGATGATCAAGAGCCAGGTGGGCGACCTGCACACCATTCCCATCTCCCACGGGGAGGGCCGTTTCGTGGCTCCTGCCGCGGTCATTGCCGACCTCATTGCCCACGGCCAGGCAGCCACCCAGTATGTGGACCTGGAGGGCAATCCCACCATGGATATCGCCTTCAATCCCAACGGCTCCATGGAGGCCATCGAGGGCATCTTCTCCCCCGACGGCCGGGTCTTCGGCAAGATGGGCCATTTGGAGCGCAGGGGTGACTTTGTGGCCGTCAACATCTGGGGCAACAAACACCAGCCTCTCTTTGAGTCCGGCGCGGAGTACTTCAAATAAAGCCTCAGCGGGCCCGTCCCATGGGACGGGCCCGCTCTTTTGAAAACCGAAACAGAAAATTCACAATTTTTCCCCATGGGCATGCTATAATAAAATCAACTTTTCTGCAACTTATCGGGGAAAGGAGCGATCTTTATGAAAAAGATCCCTACATACAGCGGCACCCTCAGAAGCCATCAGCTGGATGTGCCTCAATGCATTTCCCAGTGCAGCGGGATCCGTATTTTCGGCCGGCGCATTAAGTCGCTGGTTTTTTCCACGGATGTAGCGATTATCAAAAACATTAACGCCGATGCCATCATCGCGGTCTATCCCTTCACCCCTCAGCCCGCCATCACACAGGCCATTATCAGCGTGGCAGACGTCCCTGTTTTTGCCGGGGTAGGCGGCGGCATGACCAACGGCTCCCGCTCTGTGCGTCTGGCGGAGTATGCCGAGCATCAGGGGGCCTATGGAGTGGTACTCAATGCCCCCATTACCGACGAAACCATTTCCGAGATCAAAAAAGTTGTAGACATCCCTGTGGTGGCCACCATTGTCTCTCCCAAGCAGGACGTGGCCAAGCGGATCGCAGCGGGGGCGGATATCCTCAATGTCTCCGGTGCCTCCCAGACGCCTCAGCTGGTGGCCATTATCCGTCAGCAGTTCCCCGACATCCCCATCATCGCCACCGGCGGTCCTACCGAGGAAAATATTCTCCACACCATCGCCGCCGGAGCCAACGCCATCACCTACACCCCCCCAACGCCTGGACAACTCTTCTCCGCCCGGATGCGGGATTACCGCAGCCACTTCTCTGATTGAGTCATTTTCTCTGCGGCTCCAGCGGTCTGAACCGCCGCTGGAGCCACGGTTTTCAGCCGCCAAAAAATAAAATGAAAATTTTTCATTTTTCTGTTGACAACTGCCTTAAAATCGGCTATACTAACACCTGCCCTGTTTGAGAGGCGCTACGGCGGCATAGCTCAGTTGGCTAGAGCACGCGGTTCATACCCGCGGTGTCACTGGTTCAAATCCAGTTGCCGCTACCAACAATGAACGGATTTTTTCCGATTCCATATAGACAAACGGCCCGGTGGTCAAGCGGTTAAGACTCCGCCCTTTCACGGCGGCAACACGGGTTCGAGTCCCGTCCGGGTCACCACCTTTTCTCAGCCGTTTATATGGAGGCATAGCTCAGCCGGTAGAGCGTCCGCCTCACACGCGGAAGGTCACAGATTCGAGTTCTGTTGTCTCCACCAAAACAAAAAGCAGTTGCTTATGCAACTGCTTTTTGTTTTGGGTTTCGCTCCCCGCGTTCGCTCCACCCTCCGTCGCTATCAATGCTCGGGGTCGGCAAAGCCGCCCCTGCGCAATTCTTCGCTTCGCTCCGAATTTACGGCGCACGCGCCGCCGGCCAGAAGGCCGGTATGAATCTCCTCCGGCGGTCAGCCGCCTCCAGCGGGTCAGGACCCAGCTCCGTGCTGGTCCTCCTAGCATACGAAGAGCCACACCAAAAGGTGCGGCTCTTTTGCTGTCTTTTCCGGTTGATGCGGTTTTCTCGTGTTATTTGATTGCAGCGTTGATCATCAACGCCACCTCCTGCCGCGTCGCTCCGCTTTGGGGGCGGCTGGCGTCGGTAATCCCGCGGGCTTTTGCCTGGACAAGCCCCTCCGCTGCCCAATCGCTGGGTGGGAGCTGGCTCTGCTCCTGCTGGTACCGCTCCATAAACCCTTTCCACTGCTCATAGGTCACCGTATCCACCTCCTTTAGACCGTAGACCTCCACCAACGCCTCCACAATTCCCTGGGCCAGCTGGTCGGCATAGGCCTGGGTCAAAATAATGGGAGTGTCGGTGGTGGAATCCATAAAACCAAACTCCCCCAGCACCGCAGGCATGGCAGAGGCGTTCAGCACGTACAAATTGCCTTCCGGTGTGGGGTTTGCCCGGTTCCCCTTCAGCCCGGTTTTGATTACCGTGTGCTGGTAGATCGCCTGCTGCACCGTTTTGGACTGCCGGTCTGCCCCAGGACAGACATAGACCACGATGCCTCCGCCGGAGCCGCCCTTGATTCCCGCATTATGGTGAATGGACAGATAGAGTTCCACTCCGGCTTTGTTTGCCTTCCGGACCCGCTCATAAAGGGTGACTTCCTCCTTGCCCGTCACATCATCCACCCGAATCGTCTCACAATCATAGGCCTGAAGCAGCGCCTGCACCCGGTCCGCTACTCTGCCATTGAGTACCCACTCCCTTGTCTCCTGGGGATCTATGCTTTTTAAGCACCGTTTTCCCGGCGTGCCCAAATAGTGTCCTGCGTCAATGCAGATCCGCATCTTCTCTCTCCCTAAACTGCTCATTCATTCTCTTCGCCGTCCACCCATTGTTCTCCGGCCCGGTCAATGGCTTGTTTACTGACCAGCAATAATTTTGTTAGCCAGCCGGGCACCGGAGCTCCCATGTCCACGGCATTTTCTGTAATGCTGCCCAGTTCGCTGACCACATACCACACCAGCACCACCGGGCAAATTAAACACGGATAGTCAAAGGGCAGCGCAGCCGCAGGCAGCCGTTCCAGCAGCAGCGCCACCAGAATATCCGCTCCGGCCGCCACCAAAACCACCACAATCATTCCGGCCTTATGCCAAATACCCTCTCTGGCTCTGGCACTGGACCAGTCCCCCTTTTTGGCTGCTGCCGCAGAGCCGGTGGCATAATCCAGCAGCATAACGGCCACCCAGCCCACCACCAGCCAGCCCATCCAGCCCCAAAGGCCGGTCAGCAGCCCGACAACGGCGGCAAATACCGCCTTCCAAGTTTCAATAGTCTCCATTGTATTCTCCCCTCACATCTTTCATTTCCGGAAATTCTCCCCCTTTCAGGACGCCTCCCAGACTATCACCGATACATTCCCCTCATAGCCACTGGTCCCCGCACAGTGGAGCACCAGATTTCCATTGGAAGCAAGGGTGGCATAGGTCTCCCTGGCCGCCCATATATTCTGCCGATAGACACCGCCCACCAAAGCGGCCGCACGGCAGGTCACCACAGCGCCTGTCAGGGCACCGCTGAGAAAGGGATATGTAATCGTGCACTCTCCGCTGCCCGCAACCCACTGGGAAGAGACAAAGGAAGCGGTAAAGGAATGGACCTCTCCCACTTTTACCAGGGCAGTGTTAAACTCCTCCTCTGTGCCGGTATATCCCTTTTCCACCGCACTCTGATAGGCACTCTTTCCCTTCTCTCCCGCCGGACCCTGGGGCCCCTGCGCTCCTTGTTCTCCCTGGAGTCCCCGTTCTCCTTGTATTCCCTGAGGCCCCGGTTCTCCCTGGGGTCCGGGCTCTCCCTGGATTCCCTGGGGACCCTGCTGGCCGGGTTCCCCCTGGGGGCCCTGTTCACCTGGAGCTCCCTGGGGGCCCATCTCACCCCGAGCCCCCTGAGGTCCTGTGAGCTGACCGTTGTCATATTTTTCCTGAAAGCTTTCTCCGTCGGAAAACTTCACCCCATCGGCAGGCAGATTTTTGTTCTGGATCTTACCAATCGCCTCATCAATCTGTGCGCCGGTGAAGGCCCCGTTATATCCTTCCGCCATCGTTTCACTCCCTCATACACAAATAAACAGCTTGCTCCGCCGTCACATAAGCCCCTTCCTCCACCGGAATATAGGGGTGGTTGTCATTCCAGCTTCCATCCTCGCCCTGAGCAAACAGGGAAATGCGATACGCTCCATCTCCCCGGAGCAAGAAGTCGTCATAGATCTCGAAGGTCCGGGACGTATCGGCCGGAGTGTTGGAAAAGGAGGCCAACAGCACTCCCTTTCCCACACCGTATTCCTCTCCAGCCTTTGTCGCCCGGCATTCAAACGCCCGGCAGGGCTGATTGGAACGCACCGTGACGGTGATCCGGTCAAACCCCTCCACAGCGGACAGCCGCTCCCCCGTGGAAGAAAAAACGATCTCCGGTGCCGCCATCACACCACACTCCAGACCCCGGATGCATTGCGCACAAACACTTTGATCACCTTGACCCCATCGCCTGGGCTTGCGCTCTCCAAATCTGTCCCGGTGATGGTCACCTGAATATTGGTGGCCGCGGGATAGCCTCCCGCCGCCCCGCTGGTATTGACCGAGCCCCCATCTGTGGGAATGGAGATCCCCGCATCCTGCTGGGCACTGGCGGCCGGGACGACACAGACCTTATATTCTTCAAAGGGCACATCCGCAGTAAAGTGGATGACCGCCTTGCTGAACCCATCCGTCTTGGAAATTTTGCTTCGATCGGGCCCGGTGATGGTCACCACGGGGACCTCCGTATTGAGGGTAATGGTATCGCTGACGGCGAGGCTTTCATTTCCCACATCATCCCGCACCTTAAGATAAACCGTTTTCAGTCCGTCACCGCTGGTCAAATTGACACCTTTTGCGGCGGCAAACTTTTCCCAGCTGGCCTCTGCCTCCTCTTTGGCGGTGGCCACACCCCAAATTTTCATCTGGTATCCTGTGGGGTCCTCGTCACCCAAGGTAATATTCAGGGTCACCGCCGTAGAGCTGGCATACAGGGCCCCATCGTTGATGGACAAGGCGACCTGTGAAGGAGCCGCCGTATCCAGGGTCAGATTAAAGTAACTTGCCATCGTTTTCACTCTCCTTTTCTGTACAGAGTTCCAGGAAGACATATCCCCCCGGTCTTACATAGATCGGGTCTTCCCCAAGGGCTGCACTCTTGATGCCCATTTCGCCCAGCCGCAGCTGTTCCACGGTCTGCCCTGCGTAATGCAGCATTCCCTCACCCCCGAATCAGATAGAGGGTATCCGGGTCCTTTTGGGGAAGAGCCTCATAGGCCTCCCGGTCCATCACCCGGATCGTCCCGACCTCTTGGGAGGTGATCCCGGCAGAAAAGGGAATGTCAGAGGGCTCATAGGCCTCCCGGTCCACATTCCACACCAACCACACTCCATCCCCCGCCTTAGGCGGGTGCTGGTTGAGGGCAGTGAGACGCCGCTCCATCTGTTGAAATTCGGACGGCAGCACAGGTGGAAATTCATGCGTGGCATTGATGCTGTGGTACACCATAGCAAGAAAAACATTGCTGTGCTTTACCACCTCTCCATTGGTTCCGCGGATCTGCAAAAAATAATATCCGTCCGCTCCCAGCATCTCAGCGGTCAGCTGAGCCGAAAACAAATCTCCCTCTCTTTGCAGCTGGATCACATTTTTCTTCCCCTCCCGCTCCACATCCACCTTCAGGTCCCAGCCCTCCGGCAGAGGTGCAGACAGTTGGATGCAGGCTGCCAAATGGTCACCTTCAAAGCCCAGGGAATAATGATCCGGAGCACGGACGATCCAGTCCTCCATATAAAGCATCCATTTCACTCCTTATTTCCCATTTTTATAGAAAGGCGGTTCCCTTGCCGGGAACCGCCTTTCCTTCCGTCACTGCTGGGAGCCCTGGTCCTGTGCTTTTTCCGCAGCCTTCTCCGCCTCCTCCTGTTCCACTTCCTCCTGCTGGATGGCATGCTCCATGTCCTCCACCAGGCCCATGGCATAGGCCAGATAGAAGCGCTTCTCATCGGGATAGGCTTTGGCCAGTGCCTTGCCATGGGCGCCGGTAAACAGGCGCATGGCTCCGCTCTCCTCCTTGGAAATCTCAGGGTGCTCCTGCAGGAACATGGCCATGCCTACGGTGGCCAGATCGGGGGCGTCATTTTTCTCGGTGCACTGATACAGGGCATAGAGATGGTTGGGATTTACGACGTACATATTGTGTCTCCTCTCATAAAATTTTGTTATGGTCCTTTCGGCGTTCTTCTCCGCTCCGACTTCTGCCGGAAATTTGCTGATCGTCAGCAGGGCGCTTTCTGGAAACCATCCTTCATATTGGGTGGAACTGCCCCCAGTGTTGTACGATCGCGTGCAACCAAAAACGGCCGGCATCCACTTTTTGTGGATGCCGGCCGTCGAGCCAGTCATTTAATAGAGCTTGTCCAGCACTTCTACAATATCACCAATTACCCCATCGTTGCAGTGGCACAGGATCCGGGCCCCCCAATCCTTGACCTCCTGGGCACAGTTGGCCGGAGCAAAGGGTATGGCCGACTTTTCCAGCATGGGAATGTCATTCTGGTTGTCCCCCACACAATAGACGTGCTCCGGACGTACCCCTAAGATCTGGGCCAGCCGGGCCACCATTCCCCCTTTGGTACTTCCCTTACGGGTGATCTCCAAATAGCGGGGGTTGGAGAAAATCGCCTCATAGCGGTCTGCCCACCGGCTCAGCAGGCGCTCTCTCGCATTTACCAGAACCTCGTGCTCCTGGTGGAACAGCGCCTTGACCCAGGGGGTGGGCATCGCATGGACGGGACAGATGGTGTAGTCACAGGCCACTTTTTTCATGTGCGCCATGGTAATCTCATTGGGGTTCCAGATGTAGATATCCTCTCCATGGTAGGCCTCAAGGGACAGGGAGGGAAATTCTCCCATCAGTGCCCCCAAATCCGCCGGGGCCCGCTGGTCCAGCAGCGTCTGCTCCACCATTTCATCTTTCTGAAAGTCATAGATAGCCGCCCCATTGGACAGTACAGCCGGGGCATTCATCGGCACCATGGGGGCATAGGGTGCAAAGGTCCGGTGGGCACGCCCGGTGGCTACGGTAAAAAAACCGCCCTGGTGGATAAAATACCGGATGGCCTCTAGATTACGCTCTGGAATATGGAATGTAAGGTCATACAAGGTGTCATCAAAATCACTGGCCAACAACAGACCGTCAAACTTTCCCATGGGGACCTCTCTTTCCGTCCCCACAGGGACTTGTTCAGCGGAGATCTTCCGCCATCAAATACCAACGCATCCGGCTGTTGCCCATGAGCAGGGCATAGACGGCCATGCACAAGGCCCAGTCCAGCACCATATAGAAGCCGTTATACAGCAGGGAATAAAACCAGGGGGACGTCATGGTCAGCCCAAAGAACGTCTCGGGCATATACTCTGCCCAGATGGTAGCGCCCACTACATAGTGCACCAGGAAACGGGCCGCACAGCCCACGGTGGCGCCGGCATAGATGCTCCACTTCTTCCCGCGGAACAGCCCGGCCACACCCAGGACCATATAAGCGATCACATAGTCGCCCAAAATGGACTGCCAGCCGATGGCAATGCCGCCGGCCGCCATAAACTGGAGCACCCCCAGCACAAAGCCGGCCAGCAGGCCCCAGCCAGCGCCCCAACGGCAGGTAAACAGGAAAAAGGGAACCATGCACAGGGAGACCGTCCCACCCCAGGGCATCTTCCAAAGAGGAACCAGGTCCACGATCTGGCACAGGGCCACCAACAGGGCCCCCTCACACAGCATTCGGAGCAGGTAATGGGTTCTTACCGCCGCATTGGTTCTTGTCGCATTCATCTCAATTGCCTCCAAAAAGTAAGATACCGCAGTACATCCGGACGGGTGTAGTGCGGTCTTTCGGGAGACAAAAACAATCTCTCTTCCACTTCCTACGCCGGCATTACCCGGATCAGGTTCTAGGGACCGGAGGCAGTATGCTTGCCTCTGCATCTCAGCCGGGAACAAACTCCCAGCGCCCCTGTGTTCGATTGTGCTGCGGTTCTGGTTTATTTTATCCACGTCTTTGTCCTTTGTCAAGGAATTTTCCCGCCCGGTCCCCGTTCAGTTGACAAAGGGCGGCCCCTCCCCTATACTGAACATCAAGAGACAAGGGGGGAACGGATGTGACCAAAAAGGAGCTGCTGGACCGCTGCGCCCGCAATGGGGAAGAGCGTATCCTGCTGGGACGTACACTGGATAAACTGGAGCTGGCTCAGCAGCGGGGTATCCCAGCCCACACCCCATTTCTCTCCCCCGGTGAACAGGCCTCTGTCACGGACCTGCTTGCCGCTTGGGGACGGCCCCGTCATCTTTTTTGGGGCGGCTACCCGGATGGGGAGCGCCGGATCTGCGCGTTTCTCCCCGACTGGCAGGAGCCAGAGGACTTCCTGTCTGATCCAGAGGGCCCCCTCTCCGCCCTGGAGGCCAAATTCCCCTCCAGCGCCAGCCTAAGCCATCGGGATATTTTGGGCTCGCTTATGGGCCTTGGCATGACACGGGAAAAGCTGGGCGATATTCTCTTCCCCGCCCCCGGACTTTGCCAGGTAGTGGCCCTCACAGAGGCTATGCCCATTCTCCTGTCCCAGTGGGAGGGGGCCGGCCGGTGGAAGGTCAGTCTGACGCCCATTCCCCTCAGCCAGCTCTCTCCAAAGCCCGCTCAGGTCAAGACCATCCGTGATACCGTTGCCACCCCCAGGCTGGACGCGGTCGTCGCCGCGGGCTTCTCGCTGTCCAGGTCCAAAGCCTCCGCCCTTATCTCCGCCGGCAAGGTTGCCCTCAACCACCGGGAGTGTCTGAAGGGGGACAAGCTTGTGGAAGAGGGCGATGTGCTCACCTGTCGCGGACTTGGAAAATGTGTGGTCCAGGAGGTCCCCGGTCAATCTCGAAAGGGCCGCACCATGTTGGTTTTAGAGCGATATATTTAGAAATTTGACCGTCAGATCTACCCCTGAACCCAGCGGAGCTTATAACTTCCGCCGGGTCATATATAAGGAGGAAACCGGATGATCACCCAGGAAAAAATCAACCGCATCAACGCCCTGGCCAAAAAGGCCAAAACGCCCGAAGGCCTGACGCCGGAAGAGCAGGCCGAGCGCAGCGCTCTTCGCCGGGAATACATTGACGCCTTCAAGCAGAGCCTTACTGCCCAGCTGGACAACACCTATATTCAGTATCCCGACGGCACCAAAAAGAAGCTGGCCTTTAAGGAAGATCCTTCGGACGGAATGTCCTGATTTTTTTACACAAATCGCCGTATTGACAACCTTTTTCCTTTCTGAGATAATGAGTCGGCAAATGATTTTAGATTATGCGGGAGTTCCCGCTCCATAAATGAGGAGGCCTTTACTTATGGCTCGTATCAAATTCTCCACCGACTCCGCCGCGGATTTACCCGCCCAGCTTCGGGATGAGCTTTCGATCCAGGTGCTCCCCTTTCCCATTGCCATGGGAGACGAGGAATATGAGGACGGCGTAGACTTTACCCCCGACGAGTTTTTTGATATGCTCCTGTCCGCCCCCCAGATTCCCACCCATGCCCAACTCAATGCCTACATCTTTACCGAGTGCTTTGAGAATGCCTGGTCGGAAGGTTATACCGATCTTATTCACGTCTCCATTAACTCCAAGGGTTCTGCTACGTTCAGCAATGCCCTTCAGGCCCGTGACGACTTCTATCAGCATCACCCCGATGCCAAGGAGACCTTCCATATCCACCTCATCGACTCCAAAACCTACACCATGGCCTACGGCTGGGCAGTGGCCCAGGGTGTGAACATGGCCGCTGCCGGAAAAGAGGCCGAGGAGATCGTCGCCTACATTCAGGACTGGCTGGACCATGCGCGCGTCGTCTTTGCGCCGCTGGATCTGCGCTTTGCCAAAAAATCCGGCCGCATCTCCGCCGCCGCCGCCTTTATGGGAGAGGCCTTGGGGCTCAAGCCCATTATGACCTTTGTGGATGGGGAATCCAAAATTCTCTCCAAAGTTCGCGGAGAAAAGAATGTGATCTCCACCATTGTGGACATGTGCCGGAAAGAGCGCCAGAGTGGTACTCCCTATCTTCTGGTTCGGGGCAACAACCAGGAGCAGTCCGCCCGCCTGCGTGAGGCCTGCCAGGCCGCTCTGGGTGAACCGACCGCCCTGGAATATCCCATCGGCGGCGTGGTAGCCATCAATGCCGGTCCTAACCTGGTGGGCATCGTCTACCGCACGTAAGACAGGCCTTCGCCTGCCCGTCGGTCCTTGCCGTTGATTGACTTTCCGCCATACACACAAGAACTCCCCCCTGATGCAGGAACGTAACCCTACATCAGGGGGGATTGTTATGGATACCGCAAAATTCTGGACCAAACATGTGTGAGCAAGCAGGGGACGGGCAACTCGGGTGTCAAATACTTCTCCCCTCCGGTTAAGAAAGCGTTAAACAATCCCCGCCCCTCTTCCATTTCCACGCAAAAAAGATTAAGCTAGCCTTGATAATTCCCACCGCGCCCCACACGAGGACGTCGGAGAGCATCAAAGGGGGCAAACGAAATGGTTTCTGCTCAGATCGCCGCTGTGGCGATTTTTCTGGTGATGTTTCTTTTGCTGGTGCTGGAAAAGTTTCCCCGGCACCTGGTAACCCTTCTTTGCGGCTTGGCCACGCTGGTGCTGGTCTTTGGAATCTGCATGAAGGACCCGAGCGCGATTGTAGAGTCTTTAAGCTTTCAAAGCTTTGTCTCCCCTACCTTTTGGTACTCCACCGGCGAGGTAGAGACCACCACAGGCATCAACTGGGAAACCATCCTGTTTATTGCGGGCATGATGATTATGGTGGAGGGTATGGCCAGCAGCGGCTTTTTTCGGTGGCTCTGCATTAAGTTGGCCCGCATGGTCCACTTCAAGCCCGCCCCTTTGTTCATTCTCTTTATGATCCTCTCCGCTGCCTTGTCCATGTTCATTGACAGCATCACAGTCATTATGTTCCTGGCGGCGGTCACGGCCGAGCTGGCCCGGCTCATGGGACTCAGTCCTACCCCGCTTATTCTGGCGGAAATTTTCTGTGCCAACCTGGGCGGCTCCGCCACCATGTGCGGCGACCCGCCCAACATTATCATCGGCGCCTCGCTGGGTTACTCCTTCTTTGACTTTATCAGCAACACCGGCGTCATTGCCCTGGCGGCCATGGTGCTGGTCGTTCCCTACTTCTATTTCTTCTTCCGGAAGTACTTGGTTCCCTCGGGCACCGGCGCTGATCCCGCATCTTTCCCCGATCCCAGGGATGCCATCACCTCCATGCGCGGTTTTTTGGTCAGCTGCGTCATCTTTGCCGCGGCAGTTATCCTTCTCATCACCCACGCCCAGACCGGGCTCACCGTGGCCACCATTGGACTTTCCATTGGCCTTGTCACCCTGCTGGCAGCCGGGAAAGAGGCCGGCACACTGCTCAAGCGCGTGGACTACGCAACTCTCCTCTTTTTCATCGGGCTGTTCGTGGCGGTGAGCGGCCTGGAGTACACCGGGACTCTGGAACTTCTGGCCCAGTTTATCCAGTTTGTCAGCGGCGGCAACGTCTATATTATGGTGGCCATCATCATCTGGGGCTCCGCCCTGGCCAGTGCCTTTATTGACAACATTCCCTTTGCCGCCACCATGATTCCCGTCATCCGCACCCTGTCCTCGGTACAGGGGGTAGACCTTCAGACGCTGGCCTGGGCCCTGTCCGTTGGAACGGACATTGGCGGAAGCGCCACCCCCATCGGAGCCTCCGCCAATGTGGTGGGGACCTCCATTGCGGCTAAAAACGGCTTCCCCGTCACCTGGGGGCAATATTGCAAGGCCCAGGCTCCAGCCACCATTCTGGTGCTGGTAGTAGCCACGGTTATTATCTTTGTCCGGTATCTATAACGTGAGGGAGGGTTTTCTTGTGGAGAAACAGCTGATCATTTCCGTATGCAGAGAGTTTGGCAGCGGCGGCCATGAGATCGCCTCCGAACTGGCCCGCCGGTTCAATCTGCCCCTTTATGACAAAAATATTTTGGAGCAGATTGCCTGCAAACACAATCTGAACATCCGCCGTCTGGAACCCTATGACGAGGCCCCAAAGAATATCTTTACCTCCCGTAAGGTAAAGGGCTTCAGCAACTCTCCCGAGGAGCAGGTGGCCCAGATGCAGTTTCGCTACCTGCGTGCAAAGGCGGAAGAGGGCGTGTCCTTTGTGGTATTAGGACGCTGTTCTGAGGAGATTTTAAAGGACTTCCCCTGCCTTGTGTCCATTTTTGTCTTGTCAGACATTGCCTTTAAAAAGGAGCGCACCATGACGCGGGGCCACACTTCGGAGGAGGATGCCCTGGAGCTTATGGCCCGTGCAGACCGGAGGCGAAAATACTACCACAACCAGCACTGCCGCGGCAAATGGGGTGACTCCCGCAACTATGACCTGTGTGTCAACAGCGCACGGCTGGGCATCGACGGCACCACCGACCTGTTGGAGGGATACATCCGCTCCCGTCAGGCTCTGATGTAAGAACAAGACTGTGAAGGGACCACACCCTCCACAGTCTTATTTTTTCTCCCGGCCAAAGAGTTCCCGCAGTCCTATTAATATAAGGAATCCCCCAAAACACCTGCGCAGGGCTCCTTCCTCCAATCCCGTAGCCACCCAGGCCCCCAGAGCGGCAAACACCAGTCCCGCTCCAATGGCAGGAAGAAGGGCTCTTTTTTCCACATAGCCATTTTTCAGGTGAGCTGGCAGGGCCAACAGCCCCGCAGGCAGGAAGTACAGCAAATTGATTCCCTGGGCCTGGGACTGCTCTACCCCGGCGAAGGCCGTCATATACACCAGCAACAGGGTTCCGCCCCCTACCCCAAAGCCAGACAGTACCCCAGTCGCCGCTCCCGCCAGGAGCGGGATCAACCATTCTCTCATAAAAAGCTTCTGATCCCTCCATAGAGCAGCAGCAGTCCAAAGGCCCGCCGAAGCCAGCTGACCTTCATTCCGCCAAACCATTTACCCCCCATCCAGCCCCCCAGGGCTCCTCCTGCCAGATAGGGCAGGGCTGTCATCAGATCCAAGCCGCCCCGCCAAAGATAGATCCCCGCCGACAGGGCGCACAGAGGCAAAATGACCGCTACCGAGGTTGCAAAGGCACGCCGCTGCTCCAGAGCACAAAATCCGGTGAGCGCAGGCACCAGTACCGAACCGCCGCCCCCGCCGAAAAATCCATTGCACAGCCCTGCCGCCGCCCCGGCGGCCAGATAGCACCATGGAATCCCTTTCAACGCAAATCCCCCCATTTCCCAGATAGTATGCGGGAAACGGGGGGATTTTATCCTTTTTTATGTTCCAAACAAGTAAGATCGCCCATCCGCTTGACAAGCTGCCCAGCACATAGTACGCTAACTAAGCAGCTAAGGTATTCATGTTTCAATATCATCGCAACGGAGGGATCTAATGTGTTGAACTGGATCTCATTTCTGACCTATGCCATCATCACTGCCGCCACCCCAGGGCCCAACAACATCATGTCCATGTCCAACGGCATTCGGAAGGGATTTCGGGGGGCGATGCCCTTTAACCTGGGTATTTTAACGGGTTTTTCCATGGTAATGGTTCTGTGTACCCTCTTCTGTACCCTGCTGTCTGCCTTGATCCCCAAAATCAAGGTACCCATGCTGGTGTTAGGGGCAGGGTATATGCTCTATTTGGCCTGGGAGATCTTCCGCTCCTCCGACCTCATTGAGGAGGACCACTCCCGCAGCGGATTTCTCTCTGGGCTTCTGCTGCAGTTCATTAACCCTAAAATCTACATCTACTGCATCATGTCCATGGAGGCCTATATCCTGCCCTTTTACAGTCAGGATTTCCAGGCGCTGTTGGGCTTTGACCTGCTGCTGTCCTTGATCGGCTTTGTGTTTACCCTGTGCTGGACGGCGTTCGGCTCGGTCTTCCAAACGCTCTTTTCCCGCCATGCGCGGGTGGTGAACACCATTTTGGCGCTTCTGCTGGTTTACTGCGCGGTCTCGCTCTTTATGGCCTGAGTCTTAGTCGGTAAGCTTATCCAGCAGCAGTTTCAGTTCTTCCAGCTTTTCCTCCGGGCTGCCGGAGACAGCCGCCTCCCGGACGCAGCAATCCATATGGGCCCGGAGGACCATGCGGTTGGCCTTTTTCAGGATGGACTGGGTAGCCATCAGCTGGTTGGATACATCCAGACAGTACCGGTCCTCCTCCACCATTTTCAAAATCCCGTCAATCTGGCCCCGTGCGGTCTTTAAAAGCCGCTCAATCTGGGCGTGATCTGCCTTCATTGAATGGACACCACCTCATAGCCAGCCTCTGTCACGGCGTTGGTGAGGGTCTGGTCGTCCACCTCTTTGGAAAGGGTAAGTGCGGCGGACTTGCCCTCCAGACTCATTTCCACCTTGTCCACTCCGTCAATGGCGCTAAGGGCCTTTTCCACCCGTCCGGTGCAGTGGGTGCACATCATTCCTTCAATGATCATCGTCTTGTTCATGGTAGGTTCTCCTTTCGTTTCTTCCATTCTATTTTGTTCTTCCAGTTCCAGGGGGCAGCTTCCTTCACAGGGGGCTGTCCCTTGTTCTGTCCGGAATTTACTTTTAAAAAGCCGCAGGCGCAGCGCATTGCTGACCACGCACACCGAACTCAGGCTCATCGCCGCAGCGGCAAACATGGGGTTCAGCTGCCAGTGGGTCCAGTGGTAAAACACCCCGGCAGCCAGAGGAATCCCCAGGGAATTGTAGAAAAAGGCCCAGAAAAGGTTCTCCTTGATGTTGCGGATGGTGGCCCTGGAGAGCTCCACCGCGGCCGCCGCATCCAGAAGGTCCGACTTCATCAGTACAATGTCCGCACTCTCTATGGCCACGTCAGTGCCCGCTCCAATGGCCAGACCCACATCTGCACGGGCCAGGGCAGGGGCATCGTTAATGCCATCACCCACCATGGCCACCTTCTTCCCCGCCTCCTGGAGCTCCCGCACCTTTCGCTCCTTGTCCTGGGGAAGCACCTGAGCCATTACCTGGGTGACACCTAGCTCTTTTCCAATGGCGTCGGCCGTACGCTGGTTATCTCCGGTGAGCATGACCACTTCCAGTCCCAGCTGCCGGAAGGCGGCCACCGCCGCGGCACTGGTGGGCTTTGGGGTGTCGGCCACCGCAATGAGGCCAAGCACCCGCTTCTCATCGGCAAAGTACAGGGGTGTCTTGCCCTGCCCCGCCAGCTCCTCCGCCCTTTGGGCAAAGCTGCCCAGATCCACGCCGTTTTCCTCCATCATGGCCTGGTTTCCACCCAAAAAGCTCCGGCCCTTCAGGGATGCCCGGACTCCCCGGCCATGGACGGCGGCAAAATCCTCCACCCGAGCCTGGGGCAGTGCCCGCTTTTTTCCCTCGTCCACAATGGCGGCAGCCAGAGGGTGCTCCGAGGGGGCTTCCAGGCAGGCAGCCAAGGTAAGCAGCCCCTCCTCATCCATATCCTCCCCAGGCAGAATGTCGGTAACCACCGGTTCTCCGCGGGTGAGGGTACCTGTCTTGTCCAGCACCACGGTATCTACGGTATGAAGATGTTCCAGCGCTTCGGCGGATTTTACCAAAATACCGTTTTCCGCTCCTTTTCCGGTGCCCACCATAATAGCCACCGGGGTGGCAAGTCCCAGGGCGCAGGGGCAGGAGATGACCAGCACCGCCACCCCGGCCGTCAGGGCTTTTGTCACATCGTACCCACTGGCCACAAACCACACCAGGGCCGTCACCGCCGCAATGGCCATGACCACCGGCACAAAGACTCCGGCCACCTTGTCAGCCAGCTTGGCAATGGGGGCTTTGGAGGCGGAGGCCTCCTCCACCAGGCGGATCATCTGGGCCAGGGTGGTGTCCTCCCCCACCCGGCTGGCTTCCAAAACAAAATAGCCGGATTTGTTGAGGGTGGCGGCGGCCACCTTGTCCCCAGGGCCCTTATCTGCGGGGATGGACTCACCCGTGAGGGCGGACTCGTCCACCGCGGAGTTTCCCTCCACAATCACCCCGTCCACCGGGATAGACTGTCCTGGCCGAACGGCCACCTTATCCCCTACCCGGACCTCTTCTACAGGAATTTCCACTTCCTCTCCATTCCGAAGGACATGGGCGGTCTTGGGGGCCAGATCCATCAAGCGGGTAATCGCCTGGCTGGTTTTGCCTTTGGACCGGGTCTCCAGAAATTTTCCCAGGGTAATAAGCGTCAAGATCATTCCGGCGGACTCAAAGTACAAGTCCATATGGTACCGCTCCACCAGTGCCATGTCCCCATGGCCCAGGCCGTAGCCCATCTGGTAGATGGCAAACACCCCATAGACCACCGCCGCGGCGGAACCGACTGCAATGAGGGAATCCATGTTGGGCGCCCCATGACAAAGAGTTTTAAACCCAACCTTATAATACTTATCGTTGAGATAAAGGATGGGCAGCGTGAGCAATAGCTGCGTCAAAGCGAAGGAAAGTGCGTTTTCCATCCCCACCAGGAAGGAAGGCAGGGGTGCTCCCAGCATGTGGCCCATAGAGATATAAAAAAGCGGGATCAGGAATACAAAAGACCACACCAGGCGGTGCTTCATGGAGGCAATCTCCCCCTCCATCCCATCTTCCCGTTTTGTCACAGCGGCGCTCTTCCCCTTTTCCTGCGGGAGAGAAGCCCCATATCCCGCCTCCTCCACTGCTTTGATGATGTCCTGGGCGGTCAGACGGCTCTCGTCAAACTGAGCCACCATGGAGTTGGCCAATAGGTTGACCTCCGCCTTCTCCACTCCCCCCAGCTTGTTGACGGCTTTTTCCACATGGGCGGAGCACGCACTGCAGGTCATGCCGGTTATATTGAATTTCTGCTTCATAATCTTCACCAGTCTTTCTTCTCCCCTCGGGTATACCCCACCCCAGGGGGGTGTTATCATTTTATCCTCAGGGACTCCTTTTGTCAAGAGGGCAGAAACCGAACAAATCCCCAAAAGCTGTGCGAATGGTCAAAGGACGGGAATGCAGCTTCCCAGTTCTCCCGTCCTACAGAATCTTTCCGGTTATAAATTTACAGTTTATTTATATAATATGTGCTATACTTTCCTTTGTCCAAATCAAACAACAGAGGAGGTTTCCCTGTGGGCTTACAGCAGCTATCCTGGCGCCAGCGGGGCGCGCTCTGGCTTCGCCTGTCCATCCGCTTTGTGGTGACGCTGGCTTGTTTCCTCATCATTTACTTTTTGGGCCGGCCCTTACTGTCTCTTTTTGCTCCATTCCTTCTGGCCCTGATCACCGCTGCCTTGCTCAATCCCCTGGTCAAGCGGCTCCAGCGGACCTTCGGATGGAGCCGCGGGCCGCTGTCCCTGCTGCTCCTGCTGCTGCTCTTTGGTCTGGCAGGCGGCGCCATGGTACTGCTGGTCTACGCCGCAGTAGGACAGCTGGTCTCCCTGGCTCAAAACTGGAGCGGTCTTTTGGACAGCCTTCAGTCTACGCTGGAGCAAATTGAGGACCTGTCCTTCAATCTTTGGGCCCTGGTTCCCCCCCAGGTAGCCGATTTTATCAACGCCACCTTCAACAGCTTTTTTGAGTGGTTCAAGGATTCCGCCTCCGACTGGCTGGCCACCTTCGGCTCCGCCGTGGGCGAAAAGGCCATGGGGCTTCCCTCCTTTGTCATTGCCCTGGTCATCTACGTCATGGCAGCCTACCTGCTCACCGCCGACTATCCCTATCTGCGCAGCCGGGCGGCCCAGCATCTGGACGAGGGGCTGCTTCACTTCCTGGGGCAGGTCCGTTCGGTGGCCCTGGGAGCTTTCGGCGGGTATCTGAAGGCAGAATTTCTCCTGTCCGTGGGCGTGTTTTTCATTTTGCTGGCCGGCTTTACCATTATCCGTCAGCCCTATGGCCTGCTGCTGGCGCTGGGACTTGCTGTTCTGGACTTTATCCCCATCGTGGGAGCGGGCACCGTGATGGTCCCCTGGGCCTTCATGGCCCTCTTTTTGGGAAATTTTGCCTCAGCGGTGGAGCTGATGGTCATCTGGGGCGTGATCGCACTGTTTCGCCGGGTGATGGAACCAAAGTTTGTAGGCGATCAGACGGGCCTGTCCCCCATTCTCTCCCTGGTGAGCATTTACGTGGGCATGAAGCTGGGGGGCGTGCTGGGAATGATCCTGGGGCCTATCCTCCTGCTGGTACTGCTGAACCTGGCCGGAATGGGAATGTTTCGCGGGCTTCGCCTGGATCTGATCGCCGCTGTACGGGACATCGCCTCCATTTTATCCCACCCCGCGGAGGCTCCGGACAAAAAAAGTTAAAACTTCCCGAAATTGTTCAAAAACATATTTGTTTTTCTTCATGCTTTCTTCACAATTAGGCGCTATGATAATCCCTGTAAAAAGAAGGATCCCTGTTGGACATCCTTTGAAAGGAGCGTTTTCATCATGGATGAATTTAATTTCTATAACAGCGAGAATGACGGCTACCGGGGTGGTTTCGGCGACTACACAGATCCCACACCCAATTCCCAGCCACAGTACCAATACACCCAGCAGCCGGGCACACCCGGCCAAGGCCCCAGAAAGCGGGGCGGAGCCCGCAAGATCATCGCTCTGCTTTTGGCCTGTGCCCTGGTGGGCGGCGGAGCCGGCGTAGGAGGGGCCGCATTGTACGGCAAGCTCACCCAGCCTGAGACCGTGGTCTATGAGGGCGAGCGTCCCCAGGTCCAGACTGTGGTCAATTCCAACAGCGGCCAGCCCATGACCGCAGAGGAACTTTACGCCGCAAACCTGGCCTCCTGCGTAGGTATTACGGTAAATACCACCGTGAATATCTTCGGCCAGACCACCACCTCTGCCGCCAGCGGCTCCGGCTTTGTGCTGACCCAGGACGGTTACATTGTTACCAACTATCACGTGATCGAGGATGCGGCGAAGGACCCCTCCGTCACCATCGAAGTCTCCTTTGCCAGCGGTGAAAAGTACACCGCCAAACTGGTAGGCGGCGAGCAGGACAATGATGTGGCCATCATCAAGATCGATGCCACCGGCCTCCAGGCCGTTACCCTGGGTGACAGCGACAAGCTGGTGGTAGGCGAGCCGGTCTACGCCATCGGCAACCCTCTGGGCGAGCTGACCTATTCCCTCACCGACGGCATCGTCTCCGCCCTGGACCGTCTGATCACCACCTCCACCACCAATGAGAACGGCCAGACGGAGACCACCACCCTGAACGTGCTGCAAACCAACTGCGCCATCAACCCCGGCAACTCCGGCGGCCCCCTCTTTGACAGCTACGGCAATGTGGTGGGCATCGTATCCGCCAAGTATACCCAATCCTCCTCCGGTGTCTCTGCCGAGGGCCTGGGCTTCGCCATTCCCATCAACGATGTGAAGACCATTCTCTCCGACCTCATCGAGCATGGCTATGTCACCGGCAAGCCCTATATGGGCGTTCAGGTCTCCTCTGTTCCGGAATACGCACAGCGCTACGGCATCAGCGCCGGTGCCTATGTAGAGAGCGTAGCCGACGGCTCCTGTGCTCAGAAGTCCGGCCTCCAGACGGGCGACATCATCATCGCCATTGACGATACCGCCATTGATTCCAGCTCTGCTCTCACTGCGGCGCTGTCCTCCAATTACAAGGCTGGAGACACCGCCACCCTCACTGTGCTGCGCGGCACTGAGACCAAAACGCTCTCCATCACCTTTGATGAAAAGAACGAGCAGACCGAAGCAGCTAACCAACCTCAGCAGCAGTCCAATGAACAGCAGCAACAGCAATCCGGCAACTCTTATAACTGGCCCTTTGGCAACTATTTCGGCTGGTAAGCACACTTCCCCACATCTCTTCTCATTCGTCTCCCTGATACCCGCGGTCCAGGCCCAATGTCACTTAGTTAGCAAGTAAGGAACCTCACAAAGGCAGCACACAGCAAAGCGAAAGCAAGCTGTGTGCTGTCTTTTGCGACATTAGGGCATGACAACAAAGCGG
>NZ_JBQKJL010000014.1:0-74027 GCF_052117285.1 Lawsonibacter sp. LCP25S3_E2 | reverse complement strand
GCTGTCCAGCGGCTCTACCGTAAAGGCGCCAATGCGTACCCACAACTCGCTGTCCGCATATTGCGGGCCGATGTTGTAAAAGTGGCAGTTATCAATACAGAACTTCCCGTAGTGGTCTGTGAGCAGCCGGCGGTATTTGCAGCATTCAAACGGCAGTTCCGGCAGACGCAGCAACTGCTGCTTGTCCTCCTGAAACAGCTCACACATGGGAATATTCAGCTTGTAATGGTCCCTGCAGTTATCCAGTTCGCACTCCTCCAGCACCTGGGCATTGAAGTGCTCCAGCGACTCCGTTTTCGGAATGGGCACCAGAATATTACGGCGGAAGTACCCAACCTTGTTCTCGACATTTCCCTTTTCATTCCCGGATCGGGGATTACAGAAGGTAAGGGAAAATCCATAGTGAGCCTTAAATCGCTGAAACAGTTCTGTGAGACGAATGACCTCTCCCATGCGCCGGCCTGCGCCGGTGGCGTTGTCAATTACCACACGCTGTGGGACTCCTCCGATGTAGTGAAAGATGTCCTTGAGCCCCTGGCAGAGGCATTCCGCCGTCTCCCCGTGAAAGCACTGGAGGTACCCCACATTGGAATACGGGAAGGTCACCACCAGGTACTTTACCACGACACGACTACCACGCACGTACATATCGCATTCACCAAAGTCTGCCTGGCATTCGCCGGGATGCCAAACCAACTCCTGTGCTCCATGTCCCTGCCGACGTTCTGCCTTCCAGTCCGCCACATACCGGCTTACCGTTCTGTAGCTGCACGAAAACGCTGGGTCTTCCTTGACCAGGCGATCATAGATCCGTTTGGCCGTGTGCCGCTGTTTGTGACGGTTTTGCTGGTCTTCCTCCAGCCAGACGCATATGGTGGGGATCCACGGGGTCAGTTTGCCGCATAATGATTTTGGCTGTGGCACAGCGGGGCTGAAATCATCTTGCTTCATGTATTTCCGAACCGTCTTCGGATCTGCTCCTACCTGAGCGCTGATTTGATACGGCCCGAAGCCCTGGGCCTGCAATTCCTTGATTGCCGCAATTTCTTCCACGGTGATTGCCATTCCTTTCATTCCCTCCCAGCTTTTGCTGGGACTATTCTAACACACTGTCTGCCTTTTCCCTTTACAGGGATTTTCTTGTGGCAAGACCAGGGAATTTTTTTGGCAATTTCAAGGATTTTGCGTTGGCATTTTCAGGGATATCTTATTGTCTCATAACAGCTTACGGAGCCCGGCCCAGAGACAGCCCAAGCTGCCTCCCAATCCGCACAGGAAGGGGAGCATATCCAGCGTATCCTGGAGAAACCAGGAGAACTCCCCGTTAAAGAGCCAATAGGCGGCGTCGGACAGGGAAGCGAGGAGGATAAAGGCGAGCACGGCGGAAATGATGGCGCCGATCCGGGTCAGCCGCTTTCCTTGCTTGGAGAGATCTTGCAGGAGAACAGGGGCCTGTCGGCTCTTCTGTTTGGCGTAAGCGGTCTTTGGAGCGTTTTCCTGCTGAAAAAATGATTCCTGTGAGGCGGTGGTGCGGGCTCCCATATTTTCCGGCTGCTGGCGCTGGCTATAATAGGGGTGGCGGCCCCGTTTTTTACCCCCCAGGAGCTTTAGCACAATCATAACAATGCCTACTGGCGCTGCAAAGCCGGTAAACAGAAGGCCGATGGCGATGAGCCAGTAAATCGGATCGCCGCCTCGGCCGGATTGGCTGGAAGGATTGGACATAATGGTTCCCCTTTCATGGAATGCTGCATTTAGTTTAGCATAAAAAATTCCAAATGAAATTGATTTTGCCTTAAAATTTAGTAAAGATATAGTTTCGTTTCGTTGAATACTATCATACAGCGGCAAAGGGAAAAAGTAAATGGCTGTTTTTCGATTCCAGCCCTTTCCAGAGTTGTAACTATTCTGTAATTGTAAGGGGTAGTCTTGGGTGCTATAATACAAAATTGTGAGAGTGTAAGGAAAGAAAAATTCCCTTTGAAAAAGGTAGCGGGGAAGGAACCGTTTTCTTCCCAATGTCCGGGGGGTACAGGAGTTATGCAAGGTCAGCGTTTGGAAAAAAAGCCCAATGGGGGCAAAAAGATATGGATCGTCATAGGGGCGGCAGCAGGAATTGTGCTGGCGTCCTATTTGGGTTTGTGCGCCTGGGTGGGGAGTGTGAATACCATTTTCCCCAACGTGTCTGTGCTGGGGGTGGATGTATCCGGCATGACCGAAGGCCAGGCCGAAACTGCGCTGCAGGAGGGCCTGGAGAAAAATGGTGAAAACATTCAGCTGGCCCTGGCCTATCAGTACCAGAACTATACCCTGAGCCTGGCCGATATGAACCTGAGCAGTGCGGACAACGCACGGGCCGCATGGCAGGAGGGACGGGGGAATTTCTTTCTCCAGGGTGGCAGCTACCTGGCGCATTTGGCGGGAATATCCCGTCGGGCAGAGCCGGCGTGGGGAACTGACGAGCCCCAGGCTGTGACGGATCTGGTGCGTCAGGTGGAGGAAGATGTGGGAAATGTGACCCAGGCCTCCTATGCCATCGAGGGAGACCGGCTGACTATGACCAAAGGACGCAGCGGTGCTTCTGTGGCGAAGGACCAGCTTTTGACCACGGTTTATGAGGGCTTTGAGGAGGCCATCGCCCAGTGGGAAAGCCAGGGAGAGGGGCTGATCATCAGCCGGGAGGAGCTTCCTGTGGAAGAGACCCCGCCTCAGGAGCCTGATTTTAACGCCATCCACCAGGAGCTGGCGGCAGAGCCCAAAAGTGCCGTGATGGACCCGGAGACCTTTGCAGTGAGCGACCATGTAGTGGGTGTGGAGTTCGATGTGCAGGAGCTGAAAAGTGCCTATGACCAGGCGGGAGAGGGAGAGACCTTCTCCATCCCTGTCACCCTCACCCAGCCCAAGGACACAAAGGAGAGCCTGGAAGGAAAACTTTTCCGGGATGTACTGGGCGAGGGGAGCACAGTCCTCACCGGAACGGCCAACCGGAAATTTAACGTAAAATTGGCCGCAGAGGCCTGCAATGGGGCCGTTATTATGCCGGGGGAGATTTTTTCCTTTAACGGTCAGACGGGAAGCCGCTCGGCCTCCATGGGTTATAAGTCCGCCACGGTATATTCCGGGGGCAAGACGGTAGAAGAGGTGGGCGGCGGTGTATGCCAGACTTCTTCCACCATCTACTATGCCCTGCTCCACAGTGCCCTTGAGGTGGTGGAGCGGTACAACCACGGCTATAACACAGGCTATGTCCCCGTGGGTATGGACGCTACCGTGTACTACGGTGTGACGGATTTCCGCTTTAAAAACAATACCGACTATCCCATCAAGGTCACCATTGCCCCTGAGTGGCAGGGGAACAAGGAGCTGCTGATCTGCCGGATCTACGGAACCAATGAGGAGGGTGTCTACGCCGTTCCTGAGAGCTACGCGTTTGACTGGCAGGCACCTACCACCGTGTATCAGCCGGATGAGACCATTCCACGGGGGACTACGAAGGTGGACGCGGTACAGAATCCCTATACCGGATTGAAGGCCCAGGCCTACCGCAGCATTTTCGACAAGGATGGCAACCTCATGGAAAAGCAGGATATGGGAGTCAGTGTGTACAAGATGCGCCCCAAGACCATCCTCTATAACCCTGCCGACGGTGATCCTGCCACCTGGGTGAACGGTGTGCCCCCGCAGCCCGGTACTACCACCGACCCTGGGACCACCACAGATCCCGGAACCACGACGGATCCAGGGACCACCACGGATCCCGGCACTACCACTGAGCCTGGGACCAATACCGACCCTGGGACCACCACCGACCCCGGTGCTACCACAGGCCCCGGTACAGGCACGTCGGAACAGCCGGATGGCTCTACCGACCCGGTCATCCCTTCCAACAATGAAGGGGAAAACGAGGACCCTATGGCAGGTGTCCCCAGCCAAGATATCCGGGCGTAATACGTTTCAAGGAAAGGCAGTCCTATGTTTGAAGGATATACCCAGCAGACCATTGATTTTCTTTGGAACCTGCGGTTCAACAACGAACGAAGCTGGTTTTTACAGCACAAGGAGGAGTTTCTCACCTATGTGGATGCTCCTACTCGGGCCCTGGCAGCAGAGCTGACCCAGGCCATGACCCAGGCCTACCCCAAGCTGGAGTTGGAGTGCAAGGTGAGCCGGATTTACCGGGATGCCCGGCGGCTTTTTGGCCGGGGGCCCTATAAGGATCACCTGTGGTTCTCCCTGCGCAGACCCGGAGAGCACGACAGCGCGATCCCCTGCTTCTTTTTTGAAGTGGCTGCCGAGCGCTACAGCTACGGCATGGGCTGTTGGGACCCCACACCGCTGACCATGGCAAAGCTCCGTGCCCGGATCGACCGGGACCCAAAGCCAGTGGAAAAGCTGGCACGGCAGGTGAACCGCCGGGGAGAGTTCCAACTGGAGGGGGAAATGTACAAGCGGCCCAAGGGTGACCCAGGAGCGCTGCTCTATCCCTGGTACAACCGCCGGCAGATCAGTTTTTGCAGGGATGAAAACTGTGAAGGGGTGTTTTTTACGCCGGAGCTGGCCGACAAGGTGCTGGAGGGCTGGAAGTCACTGGTCCCCCAATACCGCTGGTTCCGGGAACTGCCCGGTGATCCCATCCCTGAGCATATGTGAGCGAATCCCCGGAGGATTTTTCTCCGGGGATTTCATTTACTTTATTTAGCTAGTAAGGCAGTCAAAAAATGTGCTAGTTTTTTGTGCACAAAAACAAACAAAAAGAGTTGACAAAAATGAGGGGAAGTGGTACATTATAACCAGAAAGGATGAGTCCAATGTACAAGTAAAAGCCCCAGCGCCTGAACCCGTTATGCAAGGTCGAATCTAAAAAATTGAAGTGAATAAACGACCAAGCAAGCAGTTAGAGAGGGAACGAGGAGAAGAATTACGCAAGCGTAGAACATCGACGATCAAGAAGCATTCAAAGAATAAACTTCCAAGAAGATTCGCGGTCCACGATATCATCTCCCAGTAGAACCCAATGTAGCTGACCGGCATACGGGAAGACAGGCAGCGCTAAGCAGCAGGAACCAAACAGCAAAAACGGAATCCCCCAACCAAAGAGGACCTCACATTTGAGGAAAAGAAGTCGTAATAACGGCAAAAGAACCGGTTGTATGAGTGAAATTCAAGTTGCTGAATGGAACAGGCTGTGAAGCGTATCCAATAGAAATGGAGGTAACCATATGATGTTAGATAATAAGAGCGAACAGAAATGACCCTTGGCTGCAGCGGATTACGAAACGGGCAGTCAAGGGTCATTTCTTTTGTTCTTATCATCAGATTGAATGGGGCGGCACAGGCTTTGTGCCGCCCCATTGGTCTTACTTAATGATCTTGTTATCCACTTCGTTCTTCAGCATTGCGGCGAACTCCTCCAGAGACATGGCCCCCAGATCCTCGCCGGAGCGGTGCCGGACGGAGACGGTGCCGTTCTCCATATCCCGGTCGCCCACGACCACCATATAGGGTACCTTTTCCATGGTGGCCTCGCGGATCTTCTTGCCGATCTTCTCGTTGCGGTAGTCCACTTCCACGCGGAAGCCCTGGTCGCTGAGCTTGCTGGCCAGGTCGGCGCAGTAATCGCCGGCGCGGTCGGTGACGGGCAGGAAGCGAACCTGCTCAGGGGCCATCCAGGTGGGCAGAGCGCCGGCGTACTCCTCAATGAGGTAGGCCAGGGTGCGCTCATAGCAGCCCATGGAAGTACGGTGGATGATGTAGGGAAGCTTTTTCTCACCGTTTTCATCGATGTAGTACATGCCAAACTTTTCAGCCAGCAGCATGTCGATCTGGATGGTGACCAGGGTGTCTTCCTTACCGTAGACGTTCTTGTACTGGATGTCCAGCTTGGGGCCATAGAAAGCGGCCTCATCGATGCCCACGGAGTACTCCACGTCCAGATCCTTCAGAATCTGGGCCATGACACTCTGGGCCTCCTCCCACTGCTCTTTGGTGCCCTCGTACTTATTGTTGGGGTTGGCGGGATCCCACTGGGAGAAACGGAAGGTACATTTGTCCAGCAGGCCCAGGGTACCCAGGCAGTACTTGGCCAGATCCAGACATCCCTTAAACTCCTCTTCCAGCTGGTCGGGGCGGAGGATCAGGTGGCCCTCGGAGATGGTGAACTGACGTACACGGATAAGGCCGTGCATCTCGCCGGAATCCTCGTTGCGGAACAGGGTGGAGGTCTCACCCAGGCGCATGGGCAGCTCGCGGTAGGAGCGCTGGCGGTTCAGGAACACCTGATACTGGAAGGGACAGGTCATGGGACGCAGGGCGAAGCACTCTTTGGTCTCGTCATAGGGGTCGCCCAGGATGAACATGCCGTCCAGATAGTGGTCCCAGTGGCCGGAGATCTTATAGAGGTCCCGCTTAGCCATCAGGGGGGTCTTGGTCAGCAGGTAGCCGCGCTTCTGTTCGGTGTCCTCGATCCAGCGCTGGAGCAGCTGGACCACACGGGCACCCTTGGGCAGCAGTACGGGCAGGCCCTGGCCGATCACGTCCACGGTGGTGAAGTACTCCAGCTCACGGCCCAGCTTGTTGTGGTCCCGCTTCAGGGCCTCGGCCTGCTTGGCCAGGTACTCGTCCAGTTCGTCCTTCTTGGGGAAGGCCACGCCGTAAATGCGCTGGAGCATCTTGCGGCTGGAGTCACCACGCCAGTAGGCGCCGGTGGCGCTGGTGAGTTTGATGGCGTTGCCCTTGATGCGGCCGGTGGAATCCAGGTGGGGACCGGCGCACAGGTCGGTGAAATCGCCCTGCTTGTAGAAGGAAATGACCGCATCTTCGGGCAGGTCGTTGATGAGCTCCACCTTGTAGGGCTCCTCTTTCTCCTCCATCAGCTTCAAAGCCTCTGCCCTGGGCAGCTCAAAGCGCTCCAGCTTCAGCTTCTCCTTGCAGATCTTGCGCATCTCGGCCTCCAGGGCCTCCAGATCCTCAGGCGTAAAGGGGCGGGGAGTGTCAAAATCGTAATAGAACCCGTTCTCAATGGCGGGGCCAATGGCCAGCTTCACCTCGGGGTGCAGGCGCTTCATGGCCTGAGCCAGCACGTGGGAACAGGTGTGCCAATAGGTCTTGCGGTATTCGGGGTTTTCAAAGGTAAACTCGTTTTTGACTTCTTCAGACATAATAAATTGCTCCTTTCTGGTTGTTGGGGCAAAGAAAAACGCTTCACCCCTGAGTTTGTTTCAGGGGTGAAGCGTACAAATAATTATGATACGCACCACGGTTCCACCCTGCTTGCAAGAAGCGTTTGACCTCTTGCCGCTTGTGACCTCTGTAACGGGAGGGCCCGGCCCGGTTCTTTCCCGGACGGCTCAGGAGTGGTACCAGCCGCATCCCGACACAGGACGCTTTCAGCACAGGGCGTCCCTCTCTGGGTGCGCTTTGCGGCCTCTTCTCCGTCAAAGCTTTTTTCAAGTGGTACTATATCACCAGCTTTTCCCCTTGTCAACAGGCAATCGGCGGGAAAATCCGGTGATCGTTCACCTCTTTTCCAGAAAGGACGGAAAAAAGAAGAAAAAAAGTAAAAAAACGCTTGACAAGAGGGAGGATACTCTATATAATGCTACTTGCGTTCAAAGACAGCAGGGGCCCACTGGGCGTAATTCCTGCCGAGAGTGCTTTCAAAGGGAATACTTTTGATTGTACTGTCCTCCTGTCTTGACGACCGGAGGTTTTTTGTTGCGCGGATCATTTTCTGGAGGTGAATCCAAAATGCCTAACGCAAAGGTTCTTTCTGAGAAGCAGGCCATCGTTGCCGCTCTGACTGAGCAGCTGAAGGGCGCTTCCAGCGGTGTGCTGGTGGATTACAAGGGTATCACCGTCGCCGAGGACACCGCTCTGCGTGTGGAGCTGCGCCAGAACGAGGTGCAGTACGGCGTGGTCAAGAACACCCTGGCCCGCTTTGCTCTGAACAACGTTGGTCTGGAGGGTCTGGACGAGGTGCTCAACGGCACCACTTCTCTGGCTACCAGCGCCGGCGACCCCATCGCTCCCATGCGTGTGGTCAACAAGTATGCCAAGCAGCTGGGTGAAGGTAAGTTCACCATCAAGGGCGGTTTCATGGACGGCAAGGTTCTGTCCCTGGACGAGATCATGGCCCTGGCTGAGCTGCCCGCCAAGGACGTCCTGCAGGCTCAGGCTCTGGGCATGATGCTGGCTCCCATTACCAGCCTGGCTATCGTGCTGAAGGCCATCGCCGAGAAGGGCGGCGAGGCTGCCCCTGCCGAGGAAGCCGCTCCCGCCGAGGAGGCTCCCGCTGCCGAGTAATCGGCAAAATCCGCTCCCATGAGGGGAGACACATTTTAATTTAAATTTTACTATTAGGAGGTAAATTATCATGGCTAGTGAGAAGATTACTGCTCTGATTGAGGAAGTTAAGGCTCTGACCGTTCTGGAGCTGTCCGAGCTGGTTAAGGCTCTGGAGGAGGAGTTCGGCGTGTCCGCCGCCGCTATGGCTGCTCCCGCCGCTGGCGGCGCTGCTGCTCCCGCTGCTGAGGAGAAGACCGAGTTTGACGTGGTTCTGGCTGGCTTCGACGCCGCTGCCAAGATCAAGGTCATCAAGGCTGTCCGTGAGATCACCGGCCTGGGCCTGGCTGAGGCCAAGGGCGTGGTCGAGGGCGCTCCCAAGACCCTGAAGGAGGCTGTCTCCAAGGACGAGGCCGAGGAGATGAAGAAGAAGCTGGAAGAGGCCGGTGCCAAGGTCGAGCTGAAGTAAGCTTTTTCCCAAAGGTTAAAAACAGGTGCTGTCGTAGGACAGCACCTGTTTTTTTAGCTTTATAACAGCAGGGAGACCAGGGGAATTGTGACAATACACAGTAAACTGGAGAGAAAGACGATCCTCGCACCTACCTGAGTGCAGCCGCCATACTGTTCTGCCATAATGGTGGAGACGGCGGGAGCGGGCATGGCCATGATGATCAGCGTAACGCCCACCACCAGAGGATTGAGGCTGGGAAAGGGAAGCGTGATGGCCCAGGTAATGACTGGGAAGAGGAGCAGACGCACAACACAGGCGGAGAGGGAATCTTTGTCGCGGATGGTGTCGGATACTTTTCCCTGGGCCAAATTCATACCGGTGACAAACATAGACAGGGGCGTTGTCACATTGGACAGGTGCTGAATGGGGGTTAAAATGGGGGTAGGCACCGGAATCTGACCAAAATAAAAGATCAGGCTGAGGACGATGGCCACATTGATGGGAGAAATCAAGGCTGTGCGCAGGGAGAGGGGGGCGTGGGCGCTCCCCTCTGGAACGTCCATGCACACCATTTTGGCTCCCAGGGAGTAGACGAGCAAATTGAAAGGTATGCCCATTAAAACCGCCAGGATAAGCCCATCATCGCCAAAAAGAGCATAGACTATGGGAAAACCCATAAAGCCATGGTTGCAGAAGGTAGTGCAGCAGCACCACATTCCTCTCCGGCCGTCAGGAACCTGGAAGAGCCGGGACAGGGGAAGGGAGAGAAGGGCGTATAGGGGGAAAAGCAGGGCACTGATCAGCAGGGCAGCTGCTCCCGAGCTGAGAAATTCCGGATTGAAGGGACGGATCATGGATGCGAAGACCGTGGCGGGGAGGGTGATTTTCATTAAAAGCGCGCTTAAGGGCTTTGAAGCGTCCGCGGGCAGCAGCCTTAGGCGTACAGCGAGAACCCCAACGCCAATGAGAAGAAAGAGCCCCACCAGATTGGAAAACAAAACGGACAGATTCGTGGCGATCACCTCTGGAAGTGTTTTGACGGAAGGAAACCGCCGGCAGGATCTGCCGGCGGTTTGCGGAAGAACTCAGCGGTTTTTAAACGAGGTGATCTTTTCCTTATTCACAAAAGCCCGCATGGCATCCTTTTGGTCCTCAGTGGCAAAGCACAGGGCAAAGGCCTCAGACTCAAAGGCGGCACCGGTGGCCATGTCGGTCTGGAGTCCCCGGCGGATGGCGGCCTTGGACTGGCGCACCGCAATCTGGGCGTTGGCGGCAATGGCATTGGCCAGCTCAAGGGCCTTGTCCATGAGCTCCTCGGCGGGATACACGTGGGTCACGAGCCCCAGGGTCAGGGCATCCTCTGCCCGGATGGTCTTGGCGGTCAGAATGAGTTCCATGGCATGAGCCGTACCCACAATGCGGGTAAGGCGCTGGGTGCCGCCGAAGCCGGGGGTAATGCCCAGCCCCACCTCAGGCTGACCGAACTTGGCTTTCTCACTGGCCAGGCGGATATCACAGGCCATGCACAGCTCGCAGCCGCCGCCCAAGGCAAAGCCGTTGACCGCGGCGATGGTGGGTTTGGTAAGGTTTTCAAGCTTCAGGAACACTTGGTTTCCATAGACACCGAAGGCCTTGGCCTCCACGGCGGTAAAGCCAGCCATCTGGCCGATGTCGGCCCCGGCCACAAAGGAGCGGCCTGCGCCGGTGAGGACGACTACCAAGATCTCCTCATCCCGTTCTACCTGATCCAGCACTCCATCCAGATCCCGGAGCACCTGGTCGTTGAGGGCGTTGAGCGCCTCAGGCCGGTTCATGGTAATAACGCCAACGGCGCCCTTTTTTTCCAGTTCAACAAAAGCCATGGGAAACTCCTCCTTAAACTATCATTGAGTGATGCCCCTATTATAGCCCAACTTTTTCCCTGGGGCAAGGGGTAACGGATAAACAGAGCGCCCGGTGAATAGAGTGTTGGGAGGGGGGATGGTCCGTGGAAGAGAAAATGCTGTCTGCTGGACGGGGGGCACTGTTTTTGACCGCCTTGAGCGGGGTGTCTCAGCTGTTGGGCTTTGGCTACCGGGTTCTGCTCTCCCGCATGGCGGGGGCGGAGGTCATGGGGCTTTATCAACTGATTATGCCGGTATATTCCGTGCTGCTGTCCCTCACGGCTGTGGGATTGACCGCGGCCATTTCCAACCTGACCTCCCAGTATCTGGCTCTGAGAAATGGAAAAGCAGTGGGCCAGACGGTAAGAACCTGCCTGCGCATCTTTTTCCTGGCTCTCATTCCCCTGGGGACTGGAGTGATTTTGGGTTCGGATGCCATTTCCGTCCATCTGCTGGGGGATGCCCGAACCCAGCTGGGGCTTATGCTGTTAGTGCCCTGCGTGGCCCTGACGGGTGTGGAAAATTTTCATAAACATGTGTTCTACGGCTCTGGACTGGTTCGGGCTCCGGCGGTGGTGGAACTGCTGGAGCAGTTTGTCCGGACACTGGCAGTGCTGGGACTGCTGTGGCTGTTTCTGCCGCAGTACCCCGAACGGGTAGTGGGGCTGATTGTGTGCGGCATGGTAATCTGTGAGGTGTTCTCCTCCTGCACTTTAGTGGTGCTCTACCGGCGCCGTCTGGCCCGCCTGAAAGGACAGGGACCGGGGGAGCCGGGGAGGATCCGGCGGCGACGGGTATGCTCCATCGCCCTGCCTGTGGGACTGAACGCTTTGCTGGGCAATTTACTTGGGGCGGCCAATGCCACCCTTATTCCTCAAAAGTTGGTAGAGGGAGGGGTGGAGCGTTCCCAGGCCGTCTCCCAGTTTGGCGTAGTGTGTGGGATGACCATGCCCATGCTCTCGCTTCCTATTGTATTCCTGGGGGCGCTCAATTTGGTGCTGGTGCCCCGGCTGGCACGGGCTGCCGCCCTGGGGCGGGAGGGAGAGGTGCGCCGGCTGGTCGGCCGGGCCATGTCGGCGGTGTCCCTGCTCACGCTGCCGGCCATGTCCTTAATGGTAGTGGTAGGTCCCGACCTGGGCCGGGCTATGTTCCATCAGGAGGGGGTGGGGGAACATCTGATCCCTCTGGCTGCGGTGATGGCTATGAGCTGCTTTTGTTCTGTTTTGGCCTCCGCGCTCAACGGAGTGGGCGGCCAGCGGGCCGTGGCGGCGATCTCTCTGCTGGGCGGTGTGATTCAGCTGCTGTTTACCCTGGCATTGGTGCCTCTGCCTGGGGTGGGCATGGGAGGTTATGTGGCGGGAGCTGTGGTATCGACTGCCTTGGAGCTGGTTTTGTGCCTTTATTGGATTCGTCGGCGCACGGGGGTGCGTCTGGAACTCTTCCGATGGATGACTGCCCCCGCTCTGGCCAGTTTACTGTCTGCTCTGGTAGGAAATTTGCTGTTTCGGATGCTGAAGGACGAGGGCTTGTCTCCCGTCTGTGCAGGAGTTGCCACTTTGGCCTTTGCCCTGTTGCTTTACTTGGCAGCCCTCCAGGCTCAGGGAGTGGAGCTGAGGAGCATGATCCGCCGCCGTGGGTAAAATCGGCCTGTTTATCCGAACTGAGGCGGAGCCTGCGGGGAATACAGAGGGGACGGATGGGGAAAAAATTACAGAGAAAGCCCGCAATTCTCCCTGGACCCCCTTGTCAAAGGGGGAAAAATAGGGTAAAATGAATCAGCATAAGTTATAATACTATGGAGGATGATTCCTATGCCAATGATTTCTGCCAGTGATTTCCGCAACGGCGTGACCTTCGAGATGGACGGTAAGGTCATGCAGGTGGTTGAGTTCCAGCACGTGAAGCCCGGTAAGGGCGCTGCTTTCGTGCGCACCAAGATGAAGAACATCATCACCGGCGGCGTGACCGAGACCTCTTTCAACCCCACCGCCAAGTTTGAGCAGGCTTTCGTGGAGCGCAAGGACATGGAGTATAGCTACAACGACGGCGATCTGTACTACTTCATGGACATGGAGACCTATGATATGCTGCCCATCGGCAAGGACCTGCTGGGCGACAGCTTCAAGTTCGTCAAGGAGAACATGACCTGCAAGATCATGTCTTACAAGGGCAGCGTCTTCGGTGTGGAACCCCCCAACTTTGTGGAACTGGAGGTCACCGAGACCGATCCTGGCTTCAAGGGCGACACCGCCACCAACGTGACCAAGCCCGCTACTCTGGAGACCGGCGCTGAGATCAAGGTCCCTCTGTTCATCAACCCCGGTGACAAGATCAAGATCGACACCCGTACCGGCGAGTATCTGGAGCGCTGCAAGGCTTAAGCGTCCGAGCCGTCGCGAGCAGCGCGGATGGACCGGAGCGAGGGCGAAAAACCGAAGATTTGCCCGCAAATCTGTTTTAAGCCCGAGACGGAGGGAAGCCGCGCGTCGTGAGCAGGCGAGGCGTGACAGCTTAAGCGTCCGAGCCGTCGCGAGCAGCGCGGATGGACGATTCACACCATGAACCGCGCCGGCGGGCGCAGAAAAGGAGAACGACTATGACTATTTCCGAGAAAGTCGCCTATCTGAAGGGCCTGGCTGAGGGCCTGAACCTGGATACCGAGAAGTCTAAAGAGGGCAAGCTCATCTCTGTGATGATCGGCATCCTGGAGGAGCTGGCCATGTCCGTGGAGGACCTGGAAGAGAACGCCTTGAACTTGGGCGAGGAGATCGATGTGCTCTCCGACGACCTGGCCGATGTGGAGGACGTGGTCTTTGACGAGGACGAGGACGACGAAGAGGACTACGACGACGATTGGTTTGAGGTCGAGTGCCCCACCTGCGGCGAGACCCTGGTCATTGATGACGAGGCACTGGCCGACGGCGAAGTGGAGTGCCCCAAGTGCGGTTCCCGCTATGCCATGGACCTCTCCGACGATGAGGAAGAGGAAGGGGAGGACGAGGAGTAAATCCCCGTTCCAAACAGGTATTGCCAAAAGTCCCGAGCTGGCGCTCGGGACTTTTTTTACTGAATTTTTAGCACTCTCATTTAATGAGTGCTAAAAATTCATAATTTGTTCATGAAATTTCCCATGGGCCGGTCTATACTGAGACCATACCGTAGACTGTTCCATGAAAGGAGTGTTCCATATGAACATGAATCAATTTACCCAAAAGTCCTTAGCTGCCATTCAGGGAGCTCAGGATCTTGCAGCCCAATACGGCAATCAGCAGATCGAGCAGGAGCATCTGCTTCTGGCTCTGGTGAGTGACCAGGAGGGCTTTATTCCCCAGCTGCTCACTGCCGCGGGGATGACCGTACCCAGCTTTCAGGCGGCGGTGGCCAACCTGGTCAACAAGCTGCCCAAGGTGTCCGGAGGAGGCCGGGAAGCGGACAAGGTCTATGTGGCCCAGGATGTGGACCGCTGCCTGAACGCCGCCCAAGAGCAGGCTTCTGCCATGAAGGACGAATATATCTCGGTGGAGCACCTGTTCCTGGGTCTGCTGGAGCGGCCCAACAACAACCTGAAGGAGCTTTTCCGCACCTATAACGTGACCCGTGAGAAGATCATGCAGGCTTTGGCCAGCGTCCGGGGCAACCAGCGGGTTACCTCTGACAACCCGGAGGAGACTTACGATGCCCTGAAAAAGTACGGCGCCGACTTGGTGGAGCGGGCCCGGCAGAACAAGCTGGACCCGGTCATTGGCCGGGACGACGAGATCCGGAATGTCATCCGTATCCTCAGCCGGAAATCCAAAAATAACCCTGTGCTGATCGGTGAGCCCGGTGTTGGTAAGACGGCCATTGCCGAGGGACTGGCCCAGCGGATCGTCAAAGGCGATGTCCCCGCCAGTTTGAAAGACAAGACCATCTTTTCCCTGGATATGGGTGCCCTCATTGCCGGAGCCAAATACCGGGGTGAGTTTGAGGAGCGGCTGAAAGCCGTTTTGAACGAGGTGAAGAAGAGCGAGGGTAAGATCATCCTCTTCATCGACGAGCTGCATACCATTGTAGGTGCCGGCAAGACCGAAGGCAGCATGGATGCGGGCAATCTGCTCAAGCCTATGCTGGCCCGCGGCGAGCTGCACTGCATTGGTGCTACTACCCTCAATGAGTACCGGCAGTATATCGAGAAGGACGCCGCTCTGGAGCGGCGCTTCCAGCCGGTGATGGTGAACGAGCCCACGGTGGAGGATGCCATCGCCATTCTCCGTGGCTTGAAGGAGCGCTATGAGGTTTACCACGGCGTGAAGATCACCGACGGGGCTATCATTGCCGCCGCTACGCTCTCCAACCGCTATATCACTGACCGGTTCCTGCCCGACAAGGCCATCGACTTGGTGGATGAGGCCTGTGCCATGATCCGTACCGAGATGGATTCCATGCCCACGGAGCTGGATGTGATCCAGCGGAAAATCATCCAGCATGAAATCGAGGAGGCCGCCCTGAAAAAGGAGACGGACAAACTCTCCCAGGAGCACCTCAGTGAAATCCAGAAAGAGCTCTCCGACATGCGGGAGGAGTTCAAGGCCAAGAAGGCCCAGTGGGACAACGAGAAAAATGCCATTGGCAAGGTGCAAAAGCTCCGGGAGGACCTGGAGGAGGCCAACGCCCAGCTGGAGAAGGCCCAGCGGGAATACGACCTCAACCGTGCCGCGGAGCTGCAATACGGCAAGATCCCCGAGCTGAAAAAAGCTCTGGAGGCGGAGGAGCAGATTGCCAATGAGGGCAAGCAGCGCTCCCTGCTGCGGGATAAGGTCACCGAAGAGGAAATCGCCCGGATCATTGAGCGCTGGACCGGAATTCCGGTCTCCCGCCTGATGGAGGGTGAGCGGGAGAAGCTCCTGCACCTGGAGGATATCCTCCACCAGCGCGTGGTGGGTCAGGACGAGGCGGTACGTCTGGTCTCTGAGGCCATTCTGCGCAGCCGTGCCGGTATTGCCGACCCTAACAAGCCCATTGGCTCCTTCCTGTTCCTGGGTCCCACTGGCGTGGGCAAGACGGAGCTGGCCAAGACATTGGCGGAAGCCCTCTTTGACAGTGAAAAGAATCTGGTGCGTATCGACATGAGCGAGTATATGGAGAAATTCTCCGTCTCCCGGCTCATCGGTGCCCCTCCGGGATACGTGGGCTATGAGGAGGGCGGCCAGCTTACCGAGGCTGTGCGGCGTAAGCCTTACTCTGTCATCCTCTTTGACGAGGTGGAAAAGGCCCACCCGGATGTGTTCAATATTCTACTGCAAGTATTGGATGATGGCCGCATTACAGATAGTCAAGGTCGTACCGTGGACTTTAAGAACACCATCATTATTCTCACCTCTAACCTGGGCTCCCAGTTCCTGCTGGATGGCATCGGGGCAGACGGGGAGATCTCTCAGGAGGCCCGGAATCAGGTCAACGAGCTTCTGAAACGCTCCTTCCGGCCGGAGTTTTTGAACCGTCTGGACGAGATCGTTTTCTATAAGCCTCTGACGAAGGGGAATGTGACCCACATTATTGACCTGATGGTGGCGGATATCAATCGCCGCCTGGAGGATAAGCAGCTCGCGGTGGAGCTCACCGCTGCGGCCAAGGATCAGATCATTGACGCCGCCTATGACCCCATTTACGGCGCCCGTCCTCTGCGCCGGTATCTCCAGCATACGGTGGAGACCCTCATCAGCCGGAAGATCATTGCCGACCAGGTGGAGGGCGGCCAGCAGCTCACCGTGGATGTGGAGAATGGTGAGCTTGTGGTGAAATAAGCCTCAGATTGTACCCAAGAAAAAAGCAGACACGCACAGTTTTGTGTGTGTCTGCTTTTTCGTTGGGGAGAGCAGCTCCAATGGGGACGGAGCAGATTTATTGTACGTGGGTGTGGTTGTTGATGTGGTTGGCACAGTAGCAGTAGTAGCCGTTACATTTGGAGCAGTAGCGGAACTCCATATTGGGATCGTCCTGATCGGTGATACCGCACACAGAGCACTTGTGAAGATAGCCCCGCCGTTCCCGCAGGTCCTTCTGGGCCTTTTTGAAATTGATGGTCTGGGCAGAGGTCCGGTGCTGTACCCGGACGCGGCCCCGGTTGAGCATAGAGGCCAGATCTTCCCAGAAGAAAAATAGATAGTTAAGAATGGCAATGATGGGAACCAAAGCCATGATCCACTGGCGGCCGAGGAGAGAGGAACCGATCTCCCATACAAAGAACACCACGTCCAGCCAGGCCAGCCACTTTACCTTCAGGGGGATAATGCCGTACAGCAGTACCTGCATATCGGGGTAGAGGGTGGCAAATGAGAAGAACATAGACATGTTCACATAGGACATGCTGGCGGTGGAGACGAAAGACAGAATCTCCTGGATCTGAGCGGGGGCGATGGTGCCCGCCGCACTCAGCTGGCTGCGGAGAACCGCGTAGATGATAAAGCCTGCGATGATATTGAAGATAACGCCCAACCCATAAAACACGGTAAACCGAGTGGTCCCCCACTGCCGCTCCAGAGCGGAGCCGATCCAGTAATAGAAGAAGGTAGACAGGGCAAAAAGGAAGGTTTGTGCAAAGGGAGAAGTGGCCCCAGTGCCCAGGGGCACAAACACAAAGGTAATCAGCCGCCACACCTGGCCCTGTAAAATAAGCTGGGGATAAAAATCCAGGAATGCGGTGGCCATGTTTCCAGTGAGCATATCCGCTACAAAGACAAATACGTTGCCCAGAGCGATATATTTCATCAGTTCGGGGATTCCAAGCTTTGGGTGATTGTAGCAGAATTTGCTCAGACCGCGGGAAATGGCTTTCATGGAAAAGCCTCCTCGTTTCAAAATTATTCAAGTAAAAGATATTGTATCCATTTTTCTGTAAAATGTCTATATCCAAAGTGTAAACATTTCCGGGAGAAGAAAAACCGCTTTTTTTACAGTGGAAAGTATGATAAAATAGAAAGCAGAAAAACCCGAACAAAATCATTGGGAGGCGTTTGCCATGAGCATTGTGAGAGATATGTCCCTGGCCCCTTCGGGGCGGCAGAAGATCCAGTGGGTGAGGGATTTTATGCCTACGCTGGGGAAGATCGAGGAGCGTTTTCGCCGGGAAAAGCCCTTTGAAGGGCTGACCATCGCGGTCTCCGTCCACCTGGAGGCTAAGACAGCCAATTTGGGGCTGGTGCTCCGGGAAGGCGGTGCCGACGTCCATCTTACCGGCTGCAATCCCCTGTCCACCCAGGACGATGTAGCCGCCGCTGTGGCGGAGATGGGAGTGGACACCTACGGCATGCACGGGGTGACGCCCCAGCAGTATGAGGATCTGCTGGTGGAGACCCTGAAGTGCCGCCCCCACCTTATTGTGGACGATGGGGGAGATCTGGTGAATCTGCTGGGGGGCAAGTGCGCCCAGTACGGCGACCGGCTGTTTGGCGGCTGTGAGGAGACCACCACCGGCATCCACAGGCTCTATGCACGGGAGCGGGAGGGGATTCTGCCCTGCCCCATGATGGCCGTCAACGATGCCAAGGCAAAGCACTACTATGACAACAAATACGGCACCGGTCAGTCCACCTGGAACGCCATCATGAACACCACCAACCTCATTGTGGCGGGTAAGACCGTGGTGGTGGCCGGCTATGGCTGGTGCGGCAAAGGAATTGCCATGCGGGCGAAGGGCATGGGAGCCAATGTTGTTGTCTGCGAGGTGGACCCCTTCAAGGCTCTGGAGGCTACCATGGAAAACTTCCGGGTCATGCCCATGGACGAGGCGGCTAAGATCGGCGATATCTTTGTGACTGCCACCGGCTGCAAGGATGTCATTGTCCGGCGGCATTTTGAGATGATGAAGGACAACGTCATTCTCTGCAACTCCGGCCACTTCGACTGCGAGGTGGATGTAGCCGCCCTGGGGGAGATGGCTGTGGAGCGCTTCCCGCGCCGGGAGAACATCGAGGGCTTCCGCCTGGAGGACGGCCGCACCCTCAACGTGCTGGGCGAGGGCCGGCTGGTGAATCTGGCCGCAGGCAACGGCCACCCTGCTGAGATCATGGACATGTCCTTTGCCGTGCAGGCCCTGAGCCTGGAGTGGCTGGCCAAGCACCGTCAGGAACTGGAGAAGAAGGTCTATCTTGTTCCCGATGAGATCGACGACCAGATCGGCCGGGTGAAGCTGGCCGCCATGGGGCTGTCCATCGACACCCTCACCCAGGAGCAGAAAGACTATCTGGCCGGGTGGAAGGCGTAAGAAACCATAAGATTGAAGTGAACATGGTATGCATAACGAACTGACCAAAATTGACATCCAAAAGATGAAGGAGGAGCTGGACTACCGGCGCATTACCTTGCGCCCCCAGCTTCTGGAAGAGGTAAAAGTAGCCCGGTCCTTTGGAGATTTGAGCGAAAACTTTGAGTATAAGGCTGCGAAGCAGGAGAAGAACAAAAATGAGAGCCGAATCCGCTATCTAGAGAACATGATCAAGACGGCACGGGTCTATGAAGACCACTCCGCCGCCGATGCAGTGGGCCTCTATGATAAGGTCACCATCTATCTGGAAGAGGATGACGAGGAGGAGACCTGGCAGGTAGTGACCACGGTGCGCCAGGATGTGCTCCATGGCCTCATCAGCAAGGAGTCCCCCATGGGTTCCGCCCTGCTGGGAAAGAAGGTGGGGGAGCGGTTCTTTGTTCAGGTGAACAAGGACTATGGTTATTGGGCTGTCGTCCGCCAGATTGAGAAGGGAACAGACGATGGAACTGCCGCTCTGAACCGTTATTGAGGGAAAACGTCCAGAAAATATAGCGTAACCCAGAGGAAAATTGGAGAAAATTTTGAAATCATAATATCTGCATACTTTAAGCCCATTTATGCGGAGACGTGCGGCAATTGATGTGCTAAGATAGCGGCGAAAGCTGGTTGCGCCTTCTGTTTTGGAAGGGCGGAAGACGAACCAAAACAAAATTAAATGGAAAGAAAAGGGGATAATTGCCATGGCAATCCAGAAAATCTTTGTAGTGGGCGCCGGCCTGATGGGCAGCGGCATTGCCCAGACCGCTATTGTTAACGGATATGATGTAGTACTGAATGACCAGCGCCGCGAGGCTCTGGAGCGTGCTCAGATGGGCATCCAGAAGGCTCTGGAGCGGGAAGTGGAGAAGGGCCGCATGACGCAAGAGGCCGTGGAGGCTGCCCTGCCCCGTCTGGCTCTGGACGATACCATCCAGGGCGCCAAGGATGCCGATCTGGTGATCGAGGCTGTCTTTGAGAATCTGGAGGCCAAGCAGGCTGTGTTCAGCCAGCTGGAGGAGATCTGCCCCCCCGAGACGATCTTTGCCTCCAACACTTCCTCCATCTCCCTCACCGCCCTGGCCGCCGCCACGAAGCGGCCCTCCCGCGTGGTAGGTATGCACTTCTTCTCTCCCGTGCCCAAGATGCGCCTGTGCGAGGTCATCTTTGGCCTGCTCACTGCCCAGGACGTGCTGGACAGCATCAAAGAAGTGGGCGAGCGGATGGGCAAGACCCTGATCCTGGCTGATGATAAGCCCGGTTTTATCGTCAACCGTGCCCTGCTGCCCATGCTCAACGAGGCTTGTGTCATCGTTGGTTCCTTCATCGGCAGTGTGGAGGATGTGGACAACGGCATGAAGCTGGGCTGCAACCACCCCATGGGTCCCCTGGAGCTGGCCGACATGATCGGTCTGGACATCCTGCTCAACGTTATGAACGTGCTGTCCAAGGAGTATGGTGAGAAGTATCACCCCTCCCTGCTGCTGCGGAAGATGGTCACCGCCGGTTTCCTGGGCCGCAAGAGCGGCGCTGGCTTCTATCTCTATGAAAACGGCAAGAAGCTGGGGGTCAACCCTGTGCTTACCCAGGGCCACAAGCTGTAAGTTTTTGTTTCATCAAGCCGGGCTGTTCCAATGGGAGCAGCCCGGCTTTTTAAGACTTGTTCAGTGGGGGCGGAATGTGATATACTCAGAAAAAACAAGAGGAGTGAGCGCTGTGGCCGGATTTGCCATTTATGAGAGCCCTTTTGGTCCCGTCCGTATGGACTATGAGGGGGATGTTCTCCTGCGTCTGCGCACAGTGGAACCCACAAAAGAGCGGGGAGAGCCTACAGAGCTGACGAAGAAGGTGTTTTCCCAGCTGCAGGAATATTTTTCTGGCCAGCGGAAGACGTTTGACTTTCCTTATGAGCTGCGGGGGACGGAGTTTCAAAAAAAGGTCTGGGCTGCGCTGGAGACGATCCCCTATGGCCAGACCCGCAGCTATCGGGAGATTGCCCAAGCCGTAGGGAACCCGAAGGCGGTCCGGGCGGTGGGAGCGGCCAATGGGAAAAACCCTATGTGGATCGTGGTGCCCTGCCACCGGGTGGTGGGAGCGAACGGGACGCTTACCGGCTATGCCGGGGGGATCGATATGAAACGGCGTCTGTTGGAGCTGGAGCAACAAGTTTTGAAGAGAAATGGAGAAAGCGGTTGACAAACGGAAAAAACCTGCTATAATCGTCCAGTACAACTCAATAGCCTTATCAAGAGTGGTTGAGGGACCGGCCCTATGAAACCACGGCAACCTGCCTTTGGCAAGGTGCCAAATCCGGCGGTAGTGTATCGCAAGATGAGGGTGCATAAAAACGCAACGCTCCGCCGCCTGGCGGGGCGTTTTTCATCCTCCCGACAAAAAGAAAGGAATGGAATTATGGCAAAGAGACTTTTTACTTCTGAATCCGTCACCGAAGGGCATCCCGACAAGATCTGTGACCAGATTTCCGATGCAGTGCTGGACGCTATGCTGGAGAAGGACCCCATGTCCCGTGTGGCCTGTGAGACGACGGTGACCACCGGCCTGGTGCATGTGATGGGTGAGATCACCACCAATTGTTATGTGGACATCCCCAAGATCGCACGGGAAGTGGTGCGGGACATCGGCTATGACCGGGCAAAGTTTGGCTTTGACTGTGACACCTGTGCGGTACTTACCTCCATCGATGAGCAGTCTCCCGACATTGCCATGGGTGTGGACAAGTGCCTGGAGGCCAAGGAGGGCGAGCAGGACGACGGGCTGGACAACGGCGCCGGTGACCAGGGCATGATGTTCGGCTACGCCTGTGATGAGACAGAGGAGCTGATGCCCCTGCCCATCTCTCTGGCCCACAAGCTGGCCATCCAGCTGACAAAGGTGCGCAAGGAGGGCCAGGTGAACTACCTGCGGCCCGACGGCAAGACCCAGGTTACCGTGGAGTATAACGAGGACGACACCCCCAAGCGTATTGACGCGGTGGTGGTTTCTACCCAGCACGGCCCCGAAGTGGAGCTGGAACAGATCCGCAAGGACATGATCGAGCTGGTCATCAAGCCCATTCTCCCCAAGGAACTGCTGGATGATGAGACCAAGATCTATGTGAACCCCACCGGCCGTTTTGTGGTGGGTGGTCCCCAGGGGGATTCCGGCCTCACCGGGCGGAAGATCATTGTGGACACCTACGGCGGCAGTGCTCCCCACGGCGGCGGCGCTTTCTCCGGGAAGGACCCTACCAAGGTGGACCGCTCCGCGGCCTACGCGGCCCGGTGGGTGGCCAAGAACGTGGTGGCCGCCGGTCTGGCCAAGCGCTGCCAGGTGCAGTTGGCCTATGCCATTGGCGTCGCCCGGCCCGTTTCTGTGCGGGTGGACACCTTCGGTACCGGTGTGGTTTCCGACAGCAAGCTGGAAGAGGCGGTGGAGAAGGTCTTTGACCTGCGCCCCGCTGCCATTATCCGGGACCTGGACCTGCGCCGGCCCATCTACCGGCAGACGGCCGCCTACGGCCATTTTGGCCGCAGCGACCTGGATCTGCCCTGGGAGAAGCTCAACCGGGTGGAAGAGCTGAAGAAGGCTCTGGCATAAAAATAAAAGGCTGGAACGGATTTTCCGTTCCAGCCTTTTTTATTTGGTTGCTTCCAGGGCCACCCAGCCGTTTTTCTCCCGCTTGCGGGTCAGCTTCAGCCCCACTTTGCGCAGGGCATCCTCCACCTCGTGGGCACGGGTGTCGATGATTCCCGAGCAGAGGAACACGCCGTCCTCCTCCAGCAGAGAGGGGACATGGGGGGCCAGGGGGATGATCACATCGGCCACAATATTGGCCAGTACCAAGTGGTACTGCCGCTGAGACAGTTCCCGAGCCAGAGCGGCGTCGGAAAGAACATTTCCGGCCCGGACGGTGTAGCGGTCTCTTCCAATGCCGTTGAGGGCGGCATTTTCATAGGCTACGTCCACCGCCTTGGGGTCGATGTCTACTGCTACCGCATCCCCGGCTCCCAGGCACAGGGCGGCGATGGATAAGATGCCGCTGCCACAGCCCAGGTCCAGCACGGCCCGGCCGGCTTTGGTATGCTCCTCCACGCCCTCCAGACAAAGCTGGGTAGAGGCGTGAGAGCCGGTTCCAAAGGTGAGGCCGGGGTTCAGATAAAACGGGACCCGCCCATCGGGAACGGGGTCATCCCGCATCCACTGAGGCACCACATAGAGCCGTGTGCCGATTTCCAGGGGCTTATAGTACTTCTGCCAGCTATAGGCCCAGTCATTGTCACTGAGGGGGGTGACGGTATATTCCCAGCCCAGGCCATGGGTATACTGGGCGAGCTGCTTTTCTCCATCCTCGTCGTCGGTGACGTAGAACTTTACACGGGTAACGCCCTTCATCTTGTCCAGCAGCTCCTGGTCCACATAGTCCCAGTACTGCTTGTTCTGCTCCAGGAAGCGGAGAAACTCTCCCTCATCCTCGATCACCAGGCCGTCCATCCCGGCGGCGGTCAATTTGGCGCACACCTCGTCCAGCTTGTCAGGGGCGGTGTTGACGGCTACCTCCAGCCATTTTGTTTCCTCCAAAGCGAGAACCTCCTTCTCAATTGGTAAACGTGCTCAGCGCTCCGTGCCCACATAGAACAGGGCCAGAGTGCCTGGGCCGGAATGGGCGCCAATGACAGGTCCTACATAGTTGATGTAGACTTCCTTCACTCCGAAGCGTTCCTTTACCATCTGTTCCACTGTCTGAGCATCTTCCGGACAATCTCCGTGGCTGATGAAGACCACCTGGTTTGCGGGGTCAATGGCGGTTTTTTCCATCTTGTCCACCAGGGCTTTCAGGGAGGCCTGACGGCCGCGGGCTTTGGCAATGTTGATCAGGTGGCCCTCATTGTCCACGTGGAGGACCGGCTTGATTTGAAGCATGGAGCCCACGACGGCGGTAGTAGCGGAGATTCGCCCGCCCCGCTTTAAAAAGTGCAGGTCATCCACGGTAAACTGGTGGCACAGGTGGAGTTTGTTCTCCTCCACCCAGTCCCGAACCTCTTCAATGGAACGGCCCTTTTTCTGCTCCTTGACGGCCAGATAGACCAGCAGGCCCTGGCCCAGGGAGGCACACAGGGTATCCACGGTGTAGATTTTCCGCTCAGGGTACTTCTCCGACAGTTCTTCCACAGCGATCCGGGAGGAATTATAGGTGGTAGACAACCCAGAGGAGAAGGCCAGAACCAGCACATCTTTCCCGGCCTGGAGCAGGGGCTCTAAAGCGTCGGTATACTGGGCCACGTTGATGGCGGAAGTGGTGGCAACCTGTCCCTGGCGAAGCAGCTGGTAAAAGGCGTGGGGGTCGATCTCCCGGTTGTCCGGGTAGTTGTGATAGATCTGCTGGTCCATGGAAAAGCTGAGGGGAAGTACCTGAACGTCCAACTGCTGGACCATGTCGGCCCCAAGGTCGGCAGAGGAGTCGGTTAAGATGATAAAATCAGACATTGCAATCTCTCCTTGCGTCTAAAATCAAACGGGGAACCCGTTTATTTCCGCTTGCCCTTTTCGTCCCGAGGCTGGAGAACGTCCAGGATCCGGGCGCAGGCCAGCTGGTTTGCGTAGCTGCGCAGGGCAAAGTCCAGGGCCATTCGTGCCAAGTCCTGTTCCTTCGCTTCCGGGTCGATGGCCTGGGCCGTTTCATGCATGGCCCGGTCCAAGGCCTGGCAGAAGTAGTCGTAGAGCTCAGGGGAACTCTTCCCCGTCTCACGGCCGGCGTTGAGTAGGGCGCCAATGTCCCGTACAGACAAGATTTGCTTGAGTGCTACCACAGCGGTGAGATAACCCAGGTGTTCCGGCCCATACCGCTTTCCCTCTGCACGGGGGACAAGGCCATCTTTGATATAGTTATTGACCATGGCAGAGGTGAGAGAAGTATTTTGGTCAAACCGGATGAGCTGCCGGGGCATATAGGAGATGAGCTGGTCCATATAGAGGGCAATGTCAGGCAGCTCCTCCCAACGGGTGGGGCGCTCCTCCTCCATGCGTCTGCGAAGATCCTGAATTTCTTCCATGGGCAATGATCCCTTTCTTATGATGTTATCTTCAATATTATATCACGGGGTTTTTGAAATATCAACGGGGAAGGAAGCCCTTCAGGAGTGGTTTTGATGGCGGCGCAGGCGGTCCATAGCAGCCCGGTGCTGGAGAGAGCGCAGAGAGGGGAAAGCCTTCAGCAGGCGCTTTTGCCCAAAGCTCTCCTTGTCCATGAGCGCCTGGATAGCGTCCTTCCACTCCTGCAGCTGCTGGCGGTTCTGAGCTTTGCGGGCCTCCAGGCGGGCCTGGAAGTCGTCTTTCAGCTCATCCAGATCGTCAGAGAATTCCTCCCGGCGCTGGGAGAGCCGGTCGGAGAGTTCCTCCAGATCTTCCCGCCAATCAGCTCCCTTTTCCGCCGCATCCAGTACCCGCTCGGCCAGGTCCTCGCCAAAGTCGTTGGAGGCTTCCCGAATGTGCCCGGCCAGCTCATCAATAAGCGCCAGACGGCGATTGAGTTTGGCAATGGCAGAGACGGTGGCCGCCAGGTCGATGGCCATGACCACCACCAGGATGCCCAGCAGAACAAGTCCCACCAGATGAGGAATCAGGCGGATCAAGAGCAGAACCGTGGGGTGAAGGAGCTTGACTACAAAGAGACAGGCAAAGCCCCAGGCCAGGGAAAACCGCAGGCAGATATAGCCGCTGAGGTTAAACGGCTCGTCAGAATAGTCCCACCACCGCTGGGCAAAGAGCTTTTCCAGCAGAAAGCCGGTCAGCCACTCCAAAGCGGAGGTGAGGATCACAGAGCCTAAAAACAGAAGAAACAGATTGTCCTTTAAAGGTTCCAGAAAGGCCAGTACAATAACCACCCCAAAGCCATAAATGGGGCACCAGGGGCCGTTGAGAAAGCCACGGTTGACAAATTTTCCGCTTTTGGTGGCGGCATAACTCACCTCGGTACACCAGCCCAAAAAAGCGTACACAAAAAAGACCCAAAGAGCGTGATAAAGCATAGGATGACTCCTTTCTCAGAGGACTCGACACTTAATGATAAGCGAAATACAGGAAAATGTCTACCCTGGAGATGGAGCAGGGAGGAAAAAATAAGAAAAATTAAGAAACCAACTTGTGGGAGCTCCCAAGAGACAGCTATGCGGCTCAGCCGAACGGGAGGCAGATGGAGTGAGGAGAGGGAGCGTTCGCCAATCCTTGAGAAGGTCCGCTTGACAGAAGGGCGAGAAAAAGGGTATCCTGATAGTTAACAACAATGAAAGTGCAGCGGGGGATGACATGAACAAGCTGATCGTCGGAATTTTGGCCCATGTGGATGCGGGAAAGACCACACTGTCCGAGGCCTTGCTCTACCACAGCGGTGCGGTGCGCAGGCTGGGGCGGGTGGACCACAAGGACGCCTTTCTGGATACCGATGTCCAGGAGCGGGAGCGTGGGATCACCATCTTTTCCAAACAGGCAGAGCTTACCTGGGCAGAGCGGGCCATCACCCTTCTGGATACCCCTGGTCATGTGGATTTTGCTGCTGAGATGGAGCGCACGCTCCAGGTATTGGACTGTGCTATTTTAGTGGTCAGCGGCACAGACGGGGTGCAGGGCCATACCCGTACCATGTGGCGGCTGCTGGAAAAGCACAAGATTCCTACCTTCCTCTTTGTCAACAAGATGGATCTGGCGGGGGCGGACCGGGAAGCGGTTCTGGGGGAGCTGCGCAGCAAGCTGGATGGAAGCTGTACGGACTTTGGAGGTGGGCTCTCTCCCATCCAGGAGGACCTGGCCGCCTGTGACGAGGAGCTTATGGAGCGCTACCTCTCCGGAGGAGAGGTGACGGCAGAAGACGCCGCGGACCTTGTGGCCCGGCGGCTCATGTTTCCCTGCTATTTTGGTTCCGCTTTGAAGCTGGAGGGGGTAGAGGCGCTGCTGGGCGGTTTGGCCGCCTATGGGCCCCGGAAAGAGTACCCCAGCGAATTTGCCGCACGGGTCTTTAAAATTGCACGGGATGGCAGTGACCGGCTCACCTATCTGAAGGTGACGGGAGGCAGCTTGAAGGTGCGCACCCTTTTGGAGGGGGAGAATGGGACCTGGCAGGAGAAGGTCAACCAGATCCGCATCTATTCCGGCAGCAAGTACCAGACCCTGGAGGAGGCTCCGGCGGGAACGGTCTGTGCGGTGACTGGACTAAGTCAGACCCGTCCGGGGGATCCACTGGGGGCTGAGCCCCCTGCGGGGGAGCCGGAGCTGGAGCCGGTACTGACCTACCAGGTGATCCTGCCCCAGGGCTGCGACCGCCACACCATGCTTCGAAACCTCCGCCAACTGGAGGAGGAGGATCCCCAGCTGCGGGTTATATGGAATGAGGCACTGGAAGAGATCCACCTTCAGCTTATGGGAGAGGTGCAGGTGGAGGTCATGACCCGGCTCATTCGGGAGCGGTTCGGGGTGGAGGTGACCTTTGGCGTAGGAAATATCGTCTACCGGGAGACCATCACCAACGCTGTGGAGGGAGTGGGCCATTTTGAGCCCCTGCGGCACTATGCCGAGGTCCATCTGCTGTTGGAGCCTGGGGAGCGGGGGAGCGGCCTTCACATTGGGACAAGCTGTCCCACCGACCAGCTGGATCTTAACTGGCAGCGGCTCATTCTCACCCATCTGATGGAAAAGCGCCATCGTGGGGTGCTCACCGGTTCCCCGATTACCGATCTGAAGATCACCCTGGTAGCGGGGCGTGCCCATGTGAAGCATACGGAGGGGGGCGACTTTCGCCAGGCTACCTACCGGGCGGTGCGGCAGGGCCTTATGCAGGCCGAGAGCCTTTTGCTGGAACCCCACTATAATTTCCAGCTAGAGCTTCCGGTGGACTGTGTGGGCCGGGCCATGACGGACATCCAGGGAATGGGAGGGACGGTGGAACCCCCGGAGCAGGAGGGAGAGAACGTTCTGCTGACCGGCCATGCCCCGGTGGCGGGGCTGCGGGACTATTGGCGTGAGGTCACCGCCTACACCCGTGGGAGGGGGCGGCTGAGCTGTTCCCTGCGGGGGTACGAGCCCTGCCCAAACCAGGAAGAGGTGGTCGCCCAGGTAGGCTATGATCCGGAGCGGGATGTGGAAAACACTCCAGATTCGGTGTTCTGTGCCCACGGAGGGGGGTTCAATGTAAAGTGGGACCAGGTCCGGGACTATATGCATGTGGACAGTGGCCTGCGTTTGGGAGGGGAGAAGGAAATTCCCCAGCCCACCGCCCCCGCCGGAGGACAGCGGGAGTACCGGGGGGGCAGCCTGGAGCAGGACAAGGAGCTCCAGGCCATCTTTGAGCGCACCTACGGCAAGGTGGAAACCAAGGCCTTTCAGCCCCAGAAGAAGCCTGCCCGCACCAGCTTGGACGAGGGAAAATATACCATCCGGAACCAGAAGACCGGGCCGGAGTACCTGCTGGTGGACGGTTACAACATCATCTTTGCCTGGGAGGAGCTGAAAAAGCTGGCTGCCCAGGATGTCTCTGCCGCACGTGGGGCGTTGGAGGAGATTTTGTCCAACTACCAGGGGTTTCGCAAGTGTGTGGTCATTCTGGTCTTTGATGCCTACAAGGTGAAGGGAAATCCCGGCTCGGTGGAAAAGAAAGAAAACATCTATGTGGTCTACACCAAGGAGGCGGAGACAGCGGACGCCTACATCGAAAAGGCAACCTACGACCTGGGGAAGGAGCACCGGGTCCGGGTGGCTACCTCCGATGCCCTGGAGCAGATGATCATTCTGGGTCACGGGGCCCTGCGCCTGTCCGCCAGAGCCTTCCAGGCGGAGGTGGAGCAGGTCCAGGGAGAGATTTCCAAACTGGTGGCCCGGCACAACCAGCGAAACCGGGACCTGGGCAAAGTGAAGCACACCGCGAAAATCACGCAAAGACCGTAAAAATCCGGCTGCCCCTGAGGACAGCCGGATTTTTTATGTGGTCTCCTCCCGGATCGCCTGGGCCGCTGCGCGCACCAGGCGGCTGAGAGAGTCGGTGACCGCCAAAAGGTCCTTGCCTGGGGTATCCTTCACGGCCCGAAGGATGGCACCCAGGTTTTGAGGCTGAAAGGTCTCTTCCAGCAGGCTTGCGTCCCCGGAGGAGAGCAGGCCGTATACCGTATCCACCACCTGTTCCCGCTGACTGGGGGTAAGTTCCGTCAACCAGGTGGATACCGTCCGGTCGGTGAGACGGCTGCCGGGGGTAACTGCCTCCACCTCTACAAAGCCGCCTCCCAACACCTCCCAGGCGTAGGGGTCGTGCTGGAAAATGCCCACCCGGCTGCTGCGCACCACGGTGTAGGGTTCTTTTCGCTCCAACAGCATCCCCACCACTGAGGATTGGGGGACGAAGGTGAAGATCCGGGTGAGCAGCTCCTGATAGCCGGGCTTAGAGAGAAGGTAGGAGGTAAACCCCGGACCGTCAAAACTATATACCTCCCGGACCCGGTCCCGAAGCCGGGTGGGGAGAGAGACGGCAGCAAAGATGGACAAATTGCCTCCTTTGGAGTGTCCGCCCAGGCGCAGAGGGCCGGGGAAGGAGGAGGCAAAGCGCCGGGCATAGTCTGCCGCTGCCCGCTGGGCGGGGACGGTATCCAGAAAACTCATGTTAAAATCCTCTTTCCAGCCCACCAAGGTGGCATCGGTTCCCCGAAAGGCCAGAAAGGCGGAGCCGTCCGGCAGCGAGACGGCCAGAGCCCCAAACTGGGTCTCCTCCTCCGGGATGAACCGGTCCTCATAGTGACTGAGAGACAGAGAAGAAAAACGGGGCGCTTCCATCAGGGCTTGAAGCAGCTTCAAATCGTCCTCACACCGGCAGCGCCCGCGCTTTTCCACCGGGGCTGCCAGGTAAGTCCGGGCTGCCTGACCAATGGGGATGGAGGACCCGGCGGGAATGAGATCCCCAAAGTGGACGTAGGATAAAGCGGACAAAATAAGCGCATCCACTGGGCACAGGGGGACCTGCTCCATGGTCAGATCGCCCCGCCAGGTGAGGTAGTCAAAGAGATTGGTCAAGCTTTTTCCTCCTTATCGCTCTCCCATGGGAGTGAGGTAGTCATCCACATCAAAGGGGCAGCCCCGGCGGTAGCAGCGGCGCTCCTCCTCATCGATCTCCCGGACGACCCGGCAGGGATTCCCAACCGCCACCACATTGTCGGGCAGGTCGTGCCCGACCACACTCCCGGCGCCGATGACTACATTGTTGCCAATGGTTACCCCAGGGAGAATGACGGTGTTGCCGCCAATCCACACATTGTTTCCAATGGTGATGGGGGCGCCGTACTCATAACCGGAATTTCTGGCCTGGGGGTGGATGGGATGGCCGGCGGCGTAGATGGCTACGTTAGGGCCAATCATCGCGTATTCTCCAATGGTTACCTTGCATATGTCCAAAATGACCAGATTATAATTGGCGTAAAAGTGCTCTCCCACCTCAATGTTAAAGCCATAGTCACAGTGGAAGGGGGCCTCGATGTACACATCTTCCCCGGCCTTGCCCAAAATTCCCTTAAGGGCGGCGGCAATGGGCTCCGGGCCCTGGGGGGGCATGTGGTTAAAGGCATAGATTTTTTTCTTGTTCTCCAGGCGGGCCTCGGCCAGGCCGTCCTTCCAGGCCTGGTAGGGCAGCCCTGCCAGCATACGCTCTTTGTGGTTCATAGATCTGACCTCCCGGTTGCAGCGGTTGAGAAATTATATCATAGCGTCTGGGAAAAAAGAAGCGTACGGAAGAAAATACAGGAAAGAACACGCTGCGGATCGGCCCGGTTAAGAGAGGCAGGGGGCGAGAACCGGTTCTCACCCCCTGCCTGTTGCTGCAAAAAGCGTCTTCTCAGCCTATGCTTTTCCAGTGCTTGTCCACGTGATTGAGAATTTCACAGCCTTCCTCAGTCACCAGGACCAAATCCTCCACCCGGACGCCGAACGCTCCGGGGAGATAGACGCCCGGCTCAATGGAGAAGATCATTCCAGGCTTTGCCGTGTCCAGGGCAGACAGGCTGACATCTCCCTTTTCGTGCTCCTTCTGACCAATAAAGTGGCCCAGCCGGTGGGTAAAGTATTCCCCATAGCCCGCTGCGGCAATGTGGTCCCGAGCGGCTTTGTCCAGCTCACACAGGGGAATGCCGGGGCGGACCAGCTGCTCGGCAATTTCGTTAGCTTCCCGGACCAGATCGTGAATCGCTGCGTGCTTGGGATCAGGCTGTCCGCAGAAGAAGGTTCGGGTCATGTCGGAGCAATAGCGGTCCTTACGGCAGCCGGTATCGATCACGATGCAGTCCCCCTGCTTCAGGCAGGTCTGGTCTGGCTGGTGGTGCGGGTCGGCTCCATGGGCGCCAAAGGACACAATGGGATGAAACGCCACATCATCACAACCCTCGGCGGCATACTGGGCGACAATGTAGTCGGCAATCTCCCGCTCAGTCATCCCCTCACGAATAAACGCGGCTGTCCGCTCCATCACCATGTCGTTGATGGCAGAGGCCCGGCGCATGAGGTCCCGCTCTGTCTCATCCTTACAGGCACGGGCATTGTCCACACAGTCCGAGGCCAGAAGACACCGGCACTGGGGATGATACTCCATCAGGGGCAGCAAAAACCGGGCGGGCCAGTCCTTGTCAATGCCGATGGGGCGGGTGCCGTCCACATGCTGGGCCAAAATTTCCAGGTAGCGATCGGTATCCGAGAACCAGACCTGCTCATAGGGGCACTGGGGGACCGGGAACAGCCGGTTTAAAAACAACTTGTGATTTCCGTTTTTTTGCAGGTACAGTGCCAACAGCCGCTCATAAGGCTCTACATAGTACCCCGTCAAATACCAAATGCTGTCGGGATCGCAGACGATCATCTGCTCGAGCCCCATCTGCTCCAGGGCTTCCAGTACCCGGCGGATCCGTGCTTCATACATGGTGGGTGGACTCCTTTCCAATCATAATCTCTTCTACCAGTTCTGCTCCTACCAGAGCTTTTATGGTCTTTACGCCGATCTCCAGAGACTGGACTGGCACATATTCAAAGCGGCCGTGGGCGTTATGGCCTCCGGTGGGCAGATTGGGACACAAAAGCCCTTTGAAAGTAAGCACACTGCCGTCCGTGCCGCCCCGGATGGGAGAATGGGTGGGAGAATCGATTCCGCCGGCCCGCATGGCCGCTTCGGCCAGTGCGAGGATTTCCGGGTGGTCTTTCAGGCGCTCATACATGTTATAGTACTGATCCTCCACCTTGGCTTCCACCGTACCGGTGCCATAGCGGCGGTTCATTTCTGCCACGGCCTTTTCGAAGGCGGCTTTGCGCTGTTGAAAGCGCTCCATGCTGTGGTCCCGAATGATATAGACCATCCGGGCCTGCTCTACCTTCCCCTCCATCTCCTGGAGATGGAAGAATCCTTCATAGCCCTCCGTGTGGCCGGGTGTTTCCAGGGCGGGCAGCAGAGCGTTAAATTCCATGGCCATGAGCAGGGCGTTTTTCATCTTGTCCTTGGCGGAACCGGGGTGGATGCTGAACCCATGGACGATGACTTCTGCCATGGCGGCATTGAAGGTCTCATACTCATAGTCGGTAATTTCTCCGCCGTCTACTGTGTAGGCAAAATCGGCGCCAAAGCCGGCAACGTCAAAATTGCTGGCCCCCCGGCCAATCTCCTCGTCGGGTGTAAAGCCCAGACAGATTTTACCGTGAGGGGTCTGCTGGGCCAACAGCTCCTCCACCGCCTGGAGAATAATGGCGATACCGGCCTTGTCATCCGCCCCCAGAAGGGTGGTGCCGTCGGTGCACACCAGGTCCTGTCCCACATACTTGGCAAGCTCCGGGAACTGTTTGGCCTCCATGACGATGTTGAGCTCCCGGTTGAGCACGATGTCGCCCCCCTCATAATGGAGAATCTGGGGCTTGACATCCTTGCCGGTCATATCCGGGCTGGTATCCATGTGGGCGATGAGGCCGATAGCGGGCAGATGCTCATAGCCGGGGGTGGCAGGGAGCCAGCCATAGACATAGCACTTCTCGTCCGCAAAGGCGTTATCAATTCCCAACGCGTGAAGTTCTTCCACAACCAGATGAGCCATGTCAAATTCCCGCTGAGCGCTGGGTGTGCCGCTTTGGCCGTAGTAATCGCTCTCACTGTATACTTTGGCATACCGCACCAGGCGGTTTACAACGGTATCCATCATGTTGCCTCCCTTTCTTCGTCCATAAGATGTTCTGGATTGAGACACTGCAATTCCTGGGGCAGGAACCGGCCGTCCTTTCGGATGAGTACATCGTCAAACCAAATTTCGCCGCCGCCGTACTCCGGGGTCTGAATCTGGATGAGATCCCAGTGGACCGCGGAGTGGTTGCCGTTGGAGGTGTTGTCATAACTGTTGCCTGGGGTCAGATGGAAGCTGCCGGCAATTTTTTCGTCAAAGAGGATGTCGCCGATGGGGTGGGTGATGACGGGGTTGACTCCCAAAGCAAATTCGCCGATGTAGCGTGCCCCCTCGTCAATGTCCAGAATCTCGTTCATATATGGGGTATTGTTGCTGGTGGCGCTTACGATCTTGCCGTCTTTGAATTCCAGGTACATGTCCCGGAAGAGAAAACCGTCAAAGGGGGAGGGGCAGTTATAGGTGATGTGGCCGTTGACAGAGTCCTTCACCGGGGCAGTATAGATCTCGCCGTCGGGGATGTTGCGGTTCCCATGCATACCATAGCAGGGGATGCCTTTGATGGAAAAGGTGAGGTCAGTCCCCGGAGCCACGATGTGCACCCGGTCGGTGCGGTCCATCAGAGCTTCCAAATGCTCCATGGCCCGGCCCATTTTTTCATAGTCCACCAGACAGGCCTTGAAGTAGAAGTCTTCATATTCCTCCGTGGACATCCCTGCCAGCTGGGCCATAGCGTCGTTGGGATAGCGCAGGACAGACCACTTGGTGTGGTTGCACCGCTGGGCCAGGTGGATGGGACCCCAGTAGTACTGGCGGTAACGCCGCTGGGCTTCGTCCGAGACATTGTGCCACATGCTGATGTTGGCAGTGGCCCGGATGTCGATGTAGGCATCCATGTCCTTCATGCGCTCCAGCTCATAGGAGGCGATCTCTTCCATATGTTCGGCGTCCGCCCCCTGGACCAGCGCGCCCTCCACGGCATAATCAAAAATGTGGAGAAAAGGCTTGCCGCCAACGGCATAGGCCTCCTGCACCAGGGCCTTCATCAGCCCGGTCTCACTGCCGTGAAGCTCGATGAGGATTTTTTCTCCCGCCTTCAGCTCCACCGCTCCGCGGATAAGGAAACGGGCCAACTTTCGAATGCGTGGATCTTCCATAGTATCTTCCTTTCTCATATTAATCAAAAGCGCAGGAATAAGCAAGGGGCAGAAGAAATCTCTTCTGCCCCTTACGATGGTCATTTGTCAGAATAAAGGGCATCCAGAGACCGCCCAGGATCGCTGCTTTTGGTCAGCGCGCTTACTGCCAGAATGGCAATGACAGATGCGGGGACCGCGACGATGGCGCACTGTACGCCGCCAGGCGTGCCCATGAGCGTCCACACAATGGTTGCAAGCCCGCCTACCACAATACCAGCCAGTCCGCCCGCAGGGGTCACCCGCTGGGAGAACAAAGCGAAGAGAATGGCCGGCGTGATGGCGGCGCCGTACATGGTGTAGGCGGTCATCTGAAGGGCCAGAACGGTGGGGAAATACAGCGTCAGCAGAACGGCCAGAACACTGAAGACAAGGATCGTCAGCCGCAGCACAGCCATTTTCTGCTTGTCGGTGGCATTCCGATTGATGTACTTTCCATAAATGTCATTGGTGAGGTTGGTGGCGGAGGAAAGCAGATAGCTGTCCGCGGTCGTCACAATAAAGGCCATGCAGGCGCACATCAAAAGAGCGCCGAAGGCCAGGGGCAGATAGTCCGCCGCCACCTGGAAGATGACATTGGAGGGAGTCTCCAGAGTGGGATAGAGCTTGGCTGCCTGGGTGACCAGGGCGATGATGCTGACGATCACAAGGATCTCGCCAATGAACATGCCAATGTTGGACTTTTTCGCCTCGTCGCTGTTTTTCGCGGAGGCAAACCGCTGGAGCATGTTCTGATCCCCCAGCATGAGAGCCAGAGAGGGCAGGAAGTAGCCCAAAATCTCCACACCGGACAAGCCGCCGGTGAAGGTGGCCTTGGCCTCGGGCAGAGTCAGCCCCTGGCTGTTGGCGATCTGGACCAGGAAGGGAATGGCCAGGAAGAAGCCTCCGATCATGATCAGTGCGCTGATGGCGTCAGAATAGGCCACAGAGACCAGCCCGCCGCCCACCGTGATCACCACGATGACCGCTGTGCAGATGGTCAGGGCTACGCCCCGTGAGAGCTCGATGCCGCTGGAATTGCACAGCAGCACCAAAATGTCCGCAGCGGCCTTAAGCTGGGTGGCCAGCACGCCCACATAGGCCAGCATGACGCACAGGGCGGAAAGAATGCTGGCCGCCTTGCCATAGCGGGACTCCATGATCTCCGGCACAGTTACTTTGTTGGACTTGCGGACCTTGCCGGCGATGAAGTAGAGCAGAATAATGCCGATGGGGGGCGCGGCAAAGGTGATGGCGCCTACCCAGGGGCCGCCGGTATATACAATACCCGCGGTACCGGTGATACCGCCGCCGCCGCACCAGGTGGCCAGAAGACTGCCTACCAGGATGATAAACGGAATCCGGTGTCCGCCGGTTACCATGTCGTCTGCGGTTTTCACCTTTTTATGTGCGATGATCAGGCCGTAAACGACCAGCGCCAGCAGATAGATACTGATGGCTATAATGTATCCCATATAATCTCCTCCTCTGATTGCATAGCTAAGATTCTATCGAAATGTGGGACCTGTGTCAAGATTTTAGTTCGGTAAACCATCGGTGCGGGAGGGGAAGTTCCTTCCCCCCAGTGGCGCAAACGAAGAAACATTGGTTTGGCGGGAAGGAACTTGTAAACATTACATATCGCCGCCCCGTTCTGCATAGGATAGAGCAGTAAGAGGCGGGGAGTGTTGGGCTTGAAAGGAAACATGGAGGAACGGGCCGAGCGTCTGGCTCTTTACATACTGGAGAATCGGACCACGGTCCGGGCCGCCGCGCAGAAATTTGGAATCAGCAAGAGCACCGTACATAAGGACATTTCCGAACGTCTGCCCATGTTCAACCGGGCGCTGTCCCTCCAGGTCAAACAGGTCCTGGAGGAAAACAAGGCGGAACGGCATATCCGTGGAGGCATTGCCACCCGGAAAAAATACAAAGGAATTTAATTCGGTAAGGCAGGCGCTGTTCCTGTCTGGAAAACGAAAAGCAGACACGCAAGAAGGCGTGTCTGCTTTTTTATGGCCTGCCGTTGGAATCGGGGAGCAGTTGAGCTAGGACCGGGAGGGCCGCGGACGATGGGACCTGATCTGAAGCAGGAAGAGGGTAGTCTGAAACAGGACGATGGCTACCCAGCCCAGCCCCGTGGCCAGAGCTACCGCATCCAGTCCCATGGCATCCACCAGCAGATAGGTCCCAATGACCCGGATGGCGATCTGGAGGGTGGTGCCGAAGAAGGTGACGTTCATCCGCCCTGTCCCCCGGAACCAACCCACAAAGGAATTACCGAAGAAGGAGAGCAGATAGAACCAACTGATGAGCTGAAGATAGGAGATGCAGGGAGTCATCCCCTCTCCGCCTCCCAGGAAAAGGTGGGACAGGGGCTGGGCAAAGATCCCCATGGCGGCCGAAAAGAAAATGCCCACTCCCACGGTGACGGCACTGCCCATCAGAAAGCCCCGCAGAGCCCGCCGGTCCTCTCCGGCTCCGTGGTTTTGGGCAATGAAGATGGCCATGGCCTCACAGCCGCTGAGGCCAAAAGCCTGGGTGAAGTTCTCCACCCGTCCCGCGGCGGTAAAGGCGGAGATGGCGGCGGTACTTACTGCGCTGATGCCATTGACCGCCCCCTGAATCATCAGCTTGCCCAGGTAGAGACTGGATTGCTGGAGAGCGGCCACCGCACAATAGCTGATGGTCAAACGGATGAGGGAGGGTTCCAGCACCATATCCTCTTTGCCAAAGAGGAGGACGGCCCGTTTTTTTCGAATATAGAAGAAACACAAGGCACAGGAGAGAAGCTGTGCCGAGGCGGTGGCCAAGGCGGTGCCTACAATGCCCAGCTTCCATACCGCCACCAGCAGCCATGCGGCCCCCAGGTTATAGCCCAGGGAAAGGAAGAGAAAATAGAGCGCGGCACGGGTATCGCCGATGGAACGCAGGGAGGCGGCCAGGTAGTTATAGGCAAAGGTGAAGATCATGCCCACCAGGATGATGCGCAAATAGGCGGATACATCGCTCCATACCTCTGGAGGGGTTTGGATCAGCGTCAGAATTTGGGGAAGAAACAGCTGGCCCAGTGCGATGGCCGTCAGTACGCTGCCCCCCACCAGGACGGCGGAGACATACAGCTGCCGGCGCAGCCGGGAAAAATTCTGCTCCCCATAAAATTGGGCCACCAGCACTCCGGCTCCCATACAGGCACCGGTGATGACATAGATATAAAGATTCATGACGCTTTCGGCAATACCCAGGGCAGCCAGTGCCTGCTCCCCCAGATACCAGGTGACCACCAGGGAATTTGCGATGTTGTAAAGCTGCTGGAGCACATTGGCCAGCAGCAGAGGCAGGGCCAGGCCCATAAGCTGAGACATGATGGGGCCGGTGGTGAGATGAAGTGGTCGGGACACGGAAAAGCCTCCTGTCACAGTGGCAGTATGTTCTTGCCTATACCTATAAGTATAAGGGAAATGGAGCGGTTTGTAAAACCTTTTCCCAGAATCAAAAAACTGGGGAAAGCATACTATGGAGCCGGGAAGTGACCGGATTTGACAGGGGGGCTGTCCTATAATGGGGAGGAAAAGCGAACACGGAGCGGGGCTCCGACAAGGAGGAGATCATATGCCTGTGAAATGCAGGGAGGAACAGCGCCGGCTGACTGCCTGGGTGGAGGGGGAGCTGGACCATCACCGGGCACGGGAGGTCATGGAGGAGCTGGACCGGAGAATCGATGTGGCCCAGCCCCGAGAACTGACGGTGGACTTGAGCGGGCTCACCTTTACCGACAGCTCGGGGATCGCAGTGCTCATCCGGGCCCACCGGAGAATGGGGCAGGTCCGGGGGGCGATGCGGGTGGTCAATGCCCCATCTCAGGCAAAAAAGGTATTTCAAGCGGCGGGATTGGAGCGGCTGATCCGGTTTGAATGAAACTGGGACAGGAATTCTGAGTCCATGCCGCCATACTGCGGGAAAGGAACCGATACATATGAAAGTAGAAAACCAAGTGATCCTGGAATTTCCCAGCCGGTCGGCCAATGAGGGGTTTGCCCGTGCCGCTGCGGCTTGCTTTGCCGCCCAGCTGGATCCCACCCTGGAGGAGGTCAACGACGTAAAAACCGCCGTCAGTGAGGCGGTGACCAACGCCATTGTCCACGCCTATCCGGACAAGCTGGGGAAGGTAGTGCTCAAGCTGCGCATCAAGGAGGACCACGCCCTGGAGATCGTAGTCAAGGACTGGGGAGTGGGCATTGAGGATGTGGACCAGGCCAGAACCCCCCTCTTCACCACCGGCAGTGAGGAGCGCTCCGGCATGGGCTTTACCATTATGGAGAGTTTTATGGATACTCTGAAGGTTCGCTCCACTCCCGGCAAGGGCACCACCGTCACCATGTCGCGGAAAATTGCCCGCCGGGCGGGCCGGTGAGCGGTACCTTGTCCGGCTCCGCTCTGCTCCAAGCGGCCCGGGAGGGGGACGAGCAGGCCTGTGAACAGGTGTTGCTGGAGAATAACGGCCTGATTTGGAGCGTGGTGCGCCGGTACTATGGCCGGGGAGTGGAGCCGGATGACCTCTACCAACTGGGGTGTCTGGGCTTTCTGAAGGCGGTGCGGGGCTTCGACCCGGAGTACGGGACCCAGTTTTCCACCTACGCAGTGCCGAAAATCGCCGGGGAGATCCGAAGATTCCTCCGGGATGATGGCCCGGTGAAGGTGAGCCGGGGCGTAAAGGAGCGGGGTGCCAGCATCCGGGGGGCGCGGGGCCGCCTTGCTGCCCAGCTGGGCCGGGAGCCTACCTTGTCTGAACTGGCCGACGACACCGGACTGACTGTTGAGGAAATTGCCGCTGCCGAGACGGCTACCGAGCCGGTCATCTCCCTTCAAACAGAGACGGGTGATGGCGGACTTACTCTGGAAGGAATGCTTTCCGTGGGCCAGGAAGAGGAGGGATTGGTAGAGCGCCTGACTCTGCGCGCGGCCATATCCCGCCTTCCTGAGCGGGAGCAGCAGGTGCTGCTGCTGCGCTATTACCGGGGGATGACCCAGATGAATGCCGCACGAGTGCTGGGCGTCTCCCAAGTTCAGGTATCTCGGCTGGAGCGCCGGGCTCTGGAACGGCTGCGCAGGGAGTTGGCCTAAAGTATAAATGTGCATGAAAAAGCCCCCCTTTGGCGGAAGGGGGGCTTTGATGATACGGCAGAGGGGAGAGAAGGAGAGCCCAGGAGAGAGAAAGAGCTGACCAACCAATGCCGCACACTTTGCTTCGGAGGAAGTGAGAGAGACTGCCGAAGCAATAAAATTGGAAAGGGTTCGTGGAGAGAGGATCCCTTTTCATCCCTCATTATACTGTTCGGCAGATAAAATAGGTATAAATGAAGAGGGAACCCCTATAAAGAAGCTGTTAAAACCGCTTCCGGAAAGGTCCGGAAGCGGTTTTGTCAATCGTCCAGCATGCGGTAGCCAATGCCCAGTTCGGTATGGATATACTTGGGGTCCGAGGGATTTTCCTTCAGCTTGCGGCGAATGTTGGCCATGTTCACACGAAGAATCTGGTTACTGCCGCTGCCGCTGTAGGGGCCCCACACATGCTCCAAAATGAAATCATAGGTGAGCACCTTGCCCGCATGGATGGCCAAGAGCTCAATGATTTTAAACTCATTCTGGGTAAAGTGGATCTCTTCCTCCCCCAGCAAGACCTGATGCCGGGCCAGATCCACGGTCAGGTCCTTGATCTGATAGACGTCCCGCTGGATGCCCTGGCTGAGCTTCAAGCGGTCGGAGCGGCGCAGGGCGGAACGAATCCGGGCCAGCAGTTCGGACACGCCAAAGGGCTTGACCACATAGTCGTCTGCCCCCATGTCCAGGGCCTTGACTTTTTCCGACTCCCGGTCCCGTGCGGAGATGATAATGATGGGCACCTCCCGAGGCAGTCCCCGGAGCTGGGCCAGAATGTCCAGCCCATCGGTGTCCGGCAGTCCCAGATCCAGCAGCACCAGGTCGGGACTGTGGGAAAAGAAAAGGGACATGCCCTCCTTGCCGCGGTAGGCGGGAATAGCTTTATAGTCGTTGGCGGCGAGAGCCCGGCAGATGAAGTTGCTGATGGACCGTTCGTCCTCGATGACCAGAATGGTCTGTTTTTCACTCATTGTTTTGTCCCTCCATGGGAAGGCCGAAGCGGAAAACCGCGCCGCCCTCAGGATCGTTGCCCGCGGCGAAGAAACCTCCGTGGGCCTTGATAATGCGCTGACAGACGGACAAGCCTATGCCCATCCCGCGGGTCGTATCCCCGGACAGAGACTGGGGCAGCGGTTTGCCCGCTTGAATCGCCTGACAAACTTCCGGCAGCAGCCCCCGGCCTTTGTCCCGTACTTCCACCACGGCATAGTCCTCCTGGCGGAACAAGCTCAGGCGGATGTGTTCCAAATCACCGGAGTGGCGAATGGCGTTTTCCAGTAGGTTCACAATAACTTGTTTGATGAGCAGAGGGTCCATGGGCAGATACAGAATGTCCTCGGACAGGTCCATGGCGATGTGGCAGTCAGGAAAATGCCGCCGGGTGGCCAGAAGCGCATCTCCGGCCACCTCCTCCAGCATTTCCTCTTGTTTTTTCAGAGGAAAAGTCCCATCCTGAAGGCGGGTGACGGAGAGAAGGTTTTCCACCATGACGATGAGGGAGTCTGCGTCCCGTTTGATGTCGGTGAGCATACTCAGGTTTTTGGGGGAAACCTCCGGGCTGCTGAGCAGGACGGACACCGCCCCGGAGATGGCGGTGAGGGGGGTGCGCAGGTCGTGGGAGACAGCTCTCAAAATGTTGCCTCGGATGGCCTCGCGCTCCGACTGGAGCTGGATGGCGGCTTTTTCTGCGTTGAGCTTTTCGTTCATCTCATACAGGGCTTTGGTGTTCTTTTCCCGCCGGGCGGCCTCGATAGCCTGTTTTTTTACCCGTGCGGTCAGGGCGCACACCACACAGGAGATGGCTACCATGGACAGCATGGCCACGGGATAACCGGCCCGTGTCAGGGAAAACTGAGCGTAGGGGGCCATAAAATAGATGTTAATGCAAAGCGCACCGATAATAGAGGCGGCAATGCCGTAAAAATATCCGCTGGTGAGCAGGGAGATAAGCACCACCGCCAGTACAAAAACCAGAGCCGAATTGTTTTCTCCTCCGGTGTGGCCGATGAGGATACTGCTGGCCCAGTAAGCTGCGCACAAAAACAGGGCGGTTACCATCAGATTTCGCGGGATGGGCGGAATCCGGCGGAACTGGGTCTCCAAATCGTGATAAATGGGGGAAAATCGAGCCTTGATTTTCCGAAAGAATGCCATGGTCCGCGCCTCCTTTCCCGCAATTATATCAAAAAAGCGGTTGTACGTAAAGGGAGGGACAAATTTTTACAGTTTTCTTACCAGACCTCATACTTGTATCCCATGGGGAATAGTGGTATAATAGAACGATTTCCGGCCTGAGCCGAAAAAAGAGGAAAGAGGCTGAACAATATGACATATAAAGAAGAATTTATCACCTTTATGGTACGTTCCGGCGTGCTGACCTTTGGGGACTTTACTACGAAGTCCGGGCGGAAGACCCCCTACTTTGTGAACACCGGAAACTACAAGACCGGCGCCCAGGCCGCCAAGCTGGGGGACTACTACGCCGCTTGCATCCAGGAACATATGCCCGAGGGCATCACCTGCCTGTTTGGCCCGGCTTATAAGGGAATTCCCCTGGCGGTGTCCGCTGCGGCCTCCCTGTACCGCAATTACGACCGGGACCTGCCCTATTGTTTTAACCGCAAGGAGGCCAAGGACCACGGTGAGGGTGGTTCCATGGTGGGCTATAAGCCTCAGGATGGGGACAATGTGGCCATCATTGAGGACGTGGTCACCGCCGGTACCGCCGTGCGGGAATCCATTGAGCTCTTTAAACACGTGGCCGCTGTAAACATGAAGGCCCTGTTTGTCTCTGTGGACCGGATGGAGCGGGGGACACGGGAGTGCTCCACCCTGGATGAGCTGCGCCAGGACTACGGCATCCAGGTGTTCCCCATTGTCACTGTGCGGGAGGTCATCTCCTTCCTTCACAACAACCCCGTGGACGGCAAGGTCTATATTGACGACGAGATGAAGGCCAAGATGGAGGCCTATCTGGAGCAGTACGGCGCCAAACAGTAAGGATTTTCAGAGAGAGAAAGGGGCGGTCCCCATGGCCAGCCACATCGGCCACCGCGGGAGGGTGAAAACAGAATTTTTGACCCGAGGGTTGGAGGGCTGGCCCGACCACCGGGTGCTGGAGCTTTTGTTGTTCTATGCCATTCCACAGGGAGATGTGAACCCACTGGCCCACGAACTCATTGATCGGTTTGGGTCCTTAGCTAAGGTGCTGGATGCCTCCCCGGACGAGCTGAGCAAAGTGACCGGATTGGGAGAGCACTCAGTGGCCCTCATCAAGATGATTCCAGCGGTGAGCGGGCGGTATGTGGCCCAGCGCAGCGGACCGGGGGAGCTGGTCCACACGGCCAATGATGCCGCAAAGCTCCTGAGCCCATATTTCTATGGAGCGGCCAATGAAATGGTCTATGTCCTGTGTTTGGACGCGAAAGGAAAGCTGCTGGGCATCCGTAAAGTATCGGAGGGAAACATTCTGAACTCCGATGTCAATATCCGCCGGGTAGCGGAGATCTGCATGGCGCTGGGTGCCGTCTACTTCTACTTGGCGCACAACCATACCAGTCAGCTGGCCTTTCCTTCCGCGGAGGACTGGCAGTGTACCGATGTCATAAAGTGTGCCCTGGCACCTCTGGGAGTGTCCCTGGTGGACCACCTGATTTTTGTAGAAGGAGATGTGGTGTCCCTGCGGGAGTCAGAGCGCAGCGGAGGGCGAAAGCTGCTCCAGCTGGTGGGGCCAGAGCCCTGGTAGAGAAAATAGCCCTTGCTATGGAACATTAGTTCTGATATAATGAGGAGCACCAAAGGGAGGAGGCGGCACTGTGCCAAAATTTGAAGTTGTATCGGAATATACCCCGTCCGGCGATCAGCCAGAGGCCATTGCCGCCTTGTCCCAGGGGATTGAGATGGGTCTTGACGAGCAGACCCTGCTGGGTGTCACCGGCTCGGGCAAGACCTTTACCATGGCTAAAATCATTGAGAAGGTCCAGCGGCCCACTTTGGTGCTGGCCCACAACAAGACCCTGGCTGCGCAGCTGTGTGCGGAGTTCAAGGAGTTTTTCCCCAACAACGCGGTGGAATATTTTGTGTCTTACTATGACTACTACCAGCCGGAGGCCTATATTCCCCACACGGATACGTTTATCGAAAAGGACTCCTCCATCAACGAGGAGATCGACCGTCTGCGCCTTGCCGCGACCGCATCTCTGCTGGAGCGGCGGGACGTGATCGTGGTCTCTTCCGTATCCTGCATCTACGGCCTGGGTGAGCCGGAGGATTTTGAGAAAATGATGGTCTCCCTCCGGGTGGGAGCCCAGCTGGAGCGGGATGAGCTTTTGAAGCGGCTGGTGGCCATCCGCTATGAACGAAACGACATCGCCTTTGAGCGCAACATGTTCCGGGTGCGGGGGGACACGGTGGAGATCTGGCCTGCCTACTGGAAGGATACCGCCATCCGGGTGGAGTTCTTTGGGGACGAGATTGACCGCATCTCGGAGATCAATGTGGTCACCGGTTCGCCCATCCGCCGGCTGAACAACATCCCCATCTGGCCTGCTACCCACTATGTGACGCCCAAGGAAAAGATGGATGCCGCCATCCAGGAGATTTATAAGGAGCTGGAGGAGCGGGTAGCCTTCTTTGAACAAGAAAATAAGCTTATCGAGGCCCAACGCATCAAGCAGCGTACCATGTACGATGTGGAGATGATGCAGGAGCTGGGTTACTGTTCGGGCATTGAGAACTATTCCAGGGTCATCGAGGGACGGCCGGTGGGTTCCCCGCCCCATACTCTGCTGGACTATTTCCCAAAAGATTTTGTCCTCTTTATTGATGAGAGCCATGTGACCCTGCCCCAGGTGCGGGCCATGTACAACGGAGACCGGGCCCGAAAGACCACCCTGGTGGACTATGGTTTCCGCCTGCCCTGCGCCTATGATAACCGGCCGCTGAAATTTGAAGAGTTTGAAAAGCGGCTCAACCAGGTGGTCTATGTTTCGGCCACACCGGGAGAGTATGAGCGCAGCCGCTCGGGGCAGATCGTAGAGCAGGTCATCCGGCCCACGGGTCTGCTGGACCCCAAAATCGAGGTGCGGCCGGTGGAGGGCCAGATCGACGACCTCATCGGCGAAATCAACGCCCGCACCGCCCGAAACGAGCGGGTGCTGGTCACCACCCTCACCAAGCGCATGGCGGAGGATCTTACCACCTACCTCCAGGGGGCGGGAATCAAAGTGCGGTATATGCACCACGATGTGGACACCATGGAGCGTATGGAGATCATCCGGGACCTACGCCTGGGGACCTTCCATGTGCTGGTGGGTATTAACCTTCTCCGGGAGGGCCTGGACCTGCCGGAGGTATCCCTGGTGGCCATTCTGGACGCAGATAAGGAGGGCTTCCTGCGCAGCGAGACCTCCCTCATCCAGACCATCGGCCGGGCGGCCCGAAACGCTGAGGGTATGGTTATCATGTATGCCGATACCATTACTCCCTCCATGCGCCGGGCCATGGATGAGACCGAGCGCCGCCGGGAAAAGCAGGACGCCTTCAACAAGGCCCACGGTATCGTGCCGAAAACGGTTATCAAGTCGGTGCGGGATCTGCTGGAGATCGGCGTGTCCGAGAGCAGTGAGACCGAACGCAAGGGAGAGGTGAAGAGCCTCACCAAGCAGCAGAAGGCCGAGCGTATCGCAAAGCTGGAGAAAGAAATGAAAGAGGCTGCCAAAATGTTGGAATTCGAGCTGGCAGCTGCGCTAAGAGATCAGATCATCGAGCTGAGAGGCAAGTAATCATGGCCAAGCAAAAAGAAGAAAAAACCAACGTTATGCGCGTTCTGGAGCAGAAGGGAATCCCCTACACCCCCCATACCTATCCCCATGAGGAGGGTGTGGCAGTAGACGGAGTGACCGTAGCCCGGTCCCTGGGCCAGGACCCGGAGTGTGTGTTCAAAACTCTGGTGGCCCGTGGGGCGTCGGGCGCCCTCTATGTCTTTGATATCCCTGTGGGGGAGAGTCTGGACCTGAAGAAGGCGGCAAAGGCGGTGGGGGAAAAGTCCATCGCTATGCTCCACCAGAAGGAGCTGCTTCCCCTTACTGGCTATGTCCACGGGGGCTGTTCTCCGGTAGGCATGAAAAAACAATATCCCACCGTCTTCCATGAGACGGCGGAGATCATCGACACTATCACCGTTTCCGCGGGAAAAATCGGCTACCAGGTGGAGCTGGCCCCCGCGGACCTCATCGCCCTGGTGGGAGCGTCCACCGCGGATTTGACCGTCTGAGAAGGAGAAACCCAATGCACAGTCACATTTATGTAAAAGGCGCCCGGGTGAACAACCTGAAAAACATCGACGTGGCCATCCCACGGGATAAGCTGGTGGTGCTGACCGGCTTGTCGGGCAGCGGAAAATCTTCCCTGGCTTTTGACACCATCTACGCCGAGGGTCAGCGCCGTTATGTGGAGTCCCTCAGCTCCTATGCCCGGATGTTTTTGGGCCAGATGGAGAAGCCTGATGTGGACTATATTGACGGTCTCAGCCCCGCCATCTCCATCGACCAGAAGACCACCAGCAAAAACCCACGCTCCACCGTGGGCACGGTGACGGAGATCTACGACTACCTGCGTCTGTTATGGGCCAGAGTTGGTACCCCTCACTGTCCTATCTGCGGCAAGGAGATCAAGCAGCAGACCATCGACCAGATCATCGACCAGGTTCTGGCCCTGCCGGAGGCTACCCGTATCCAGGTGATGGCCCCGGTGATCCGGGGGAAGAAGGGCGAGCACGCCAAGATTTTTGAGGACGCCCGGAAGTCGGGCTATGTCCGCTGCCGGGTGGACGGCATCGCCTATGATCTCAGTGAGGAGATCAAGCTGGAAAAGAACAAAAAGCACGACATCGAGATCGTGGTGGACCGTCTGGTCATCCGGGAGGACATCAACCGCCGCCTCACCGACAGCGTGGAGGTGGCCTCCAACCTGGCCGGGGGCCTGGTGGTCATCAATATCGTGGGGGAGGACCGGGATATCCTCTTCTCCCAGAATTATGCCTGTGAGGACTGTGGGGTGTCCATCGAGGAGCTGTCTCCCCGGATGTTCTCCTTCAACAACCCCTTCGGGGCCTGCCCCACCTGTATGGGCCTGGGTTCCCAGATGAAAATTGACCCGGATATGATCATCCCCAACAAGGATCTTTCCATTGTAGAGGGTGCCATCACCGCCTCGGGCTGGAACAACATCAAGTCTGACGGGATCTCCCGGATGTACTTTGATGCCCTGGCCAAGAAGTATAAATTCAAGCTGAATACCCCCATTAAGGACCTGCCCAAAGAAGTGCTGGATATCATTTTGTACGGCACCAATGGGGAGAAGCTCACCCTTCACTATGATCAGCCTCGGGGCCAGGGCACCCTGTACCAGCCCTTTGAGGGCATTGTCAACAACCTGGAGCGGCGCTACCGGGAGACCCAGTCCGACGCCATGAAGCGGGAGCTGGAGGAGTGCATGTCCCAGTGTCCTTGCCCTACCTGCCAGGGCAAGCGGCTGAAGAAGGAGTCTTTGGCCGTCACGGTGGGCGGACTGGACATTGACACGTACTGCCGGAAGAGCGTGGACGAGGCACTGGAGTTTGTAGACCACCTGGAGCTCAACCCCACGCAGACCATGATTGCCCAGCGGATTTTGAAGGAGATCAAAAACCGCCTGGGTTTCCTGCGCTCGGTGGGCCTTCAGTACCTGACCCTCAGCCGGGAGGCGGGGTCTCTGTCCGGCGGAGAGAGCCAGCGTATCCGACTGGCGACCCAAATCGGTTCCTCCCTGATGGGAGTGCTCTATATTCTGGACGAGCCCTCCATCGGCCTTCACCAGCGGGACAACGATATGCTCCTGAAGACCATGAAGGACCTGCGGGATCTGGGCAATACTCTGCTGGTGGTGGAGCATGATGAGGACACCATGCGCGCGGCGGACTATATCGTGGATATCGGCCCTGGAGCCGGGGTCCACGGAGGCGAGGTGGTGGCCTGCGGCACTCCGGAGGAGGTCATGGCCTGTGAACACTCCCTCACCGCCGACTATCTCACCGGACGAAAGAAAATCCCCGTTCCCAAAGAGCGGCGAACGGGCAATGGGAAGTATTTAAAGGTAGTAGGGGCCGCGGAGCACAACCTGCGCCACATTGACGTGACCTTCCCTTTGGGTACCTTTACCTGTGTCACCGGTGTGTCCGGGAGCGGCAAGTCCTCCCTGGTCAATGAGATCCTCTTTAAAAAGCTGGGGGCTGACTTGAACCGGACCAAAACACGGGCGGGCAAGCACGACCGCATTGAGGGCGAGGAATATTTGGACAAGGTCATCAACATCGACCAGAGCCCCATTGGCCGCACCCCCAGATCGAACCCCGCCACCTACACCGGACTGTTTAACGACATCCGGGAGCTGTTTGCATCCACCCCTGACGCCAAGAGCCGGGGCTATGGACCGGGCCGCTTCTCTTTTAACACCAGAGGCGGCCGCTGTGAGGCCTGTACCGGCGACGGCCTTTTGAAAATCGAAATGCACTTCCTGCCGGATATCTACGTCCCCTGTGAGGTGTGTAAGGGCAAGCGCTACAACCGGGAGACCCTGGAGGTGCGCTACAAGGGAAAGAATATCTACGAAGTCCTGGAAATGACCGTGGACGAGGCCATGCCCTTCTTTGAAAACCTGCCCCGCATCTACAACCGGCTGAAAACCCTGGAAGAGGTGGGCCTGGGCTATGTGAAACTGGGGCAGCCCTCCACCGAGCTGTCTGGAGGCGAGGCCCAGCGGGTGAAGCTGGCCACGGAGCTTAGCAAGCGCTCCACGGGCAAGACCATCTATATTCTGGACGAACCCACCACCGGCCTTCACAGCTACGATGTGCACCGGCTCATTGAAGTGCTCCAGAAGCTGGTGGATGCGGGCAACACCGTGGTGGTCATCGAGCACAACCTGGATGTGATCAAAACCGCCGACCATGTGATCGACCTGGGGCCCGAGGGCGGCGATGGCGGCGGTACCATCGTCTGTGCGGGTACCCCGGAAGAGGTGGCCGCCTGTCCCCAGAGCTACACGGGGCAGTATCTAAAGAAGCTGCTGGAGCAGTAAATACCGCCGATGCAAGCCGTTAAGTTAGGGAGAGTTTATGGAAATATTTGACTTTTTGACCGACACTGTACCTGGTAAAATGCTGTTTACCATGCTGGTGTCCATGATTCCCATCATCGAGCTGCGGGGAGGGCTGCCCTTCGGGGTGGCCCTGGGCCTGCCCTACTACCTGGCCTTCCCTGCGGCGGTGGTGGGCAACCTGATCCCTGCCCCGTTCATCATCGTCTATATCCGCCGGATTTTTGAGCTTATGCGCAAGTATATGCCCCGGCTCAATGGCCTGGTGGACAAGATGGAGCAGAAGGCCCATTTAAAGGGGCAGAAGGTGCAGAAGTATCAGTATCTGGGCCTGTGGATTTTTGTGGCCATTCCTCTGCCCGGTACCGGGGCCTGGACGGGTTCCCTGGCGGCGGCCTTTTTGGGTATGCGGTTAAAAAAGGCCTTCCCGGCGGTCCTTATGGGCGTGCTGACAGCAGGGTGCATTATGTTAACCTTGACCCATGTGGGCATTAACCTGTTTTCCGGAGCGGTCTGATAAGAACTATCAAGCTGCCCAGCCATGACTGTGAGGGGCGCGAAGGCGAGCGGAGCAGGCACTTCTCCCATCTCCGGTACATAGAATGGCCCGGAGGTGTTGCCCTGTGGGTGTCATATGGGATGGGCTGCTGGCTGCCGCCTGCGCGGTGGGGCTGGCCTTCGTGCTCTGGTGGAGCTTTGGACTTCTGCTTCGGCCGCTGCCCGGCTGGGAGACAAAAATCATTCTGCCTGGACGGGGAACGGGGGAGGAGCTGGAACAGCAGGTGCGCTCTTTCCTCTGGCTGCGGGGCCTGGGGCTGGTGCGCTGCCCGGTGGTCATTGCGGACATCGACCTTACCCCGGAGGGCAGGCAGTTGGCCCTGCGCCTGGCCGCCCGGTGGCCTGGGGTCATTTTGTGGCCGGTGGATGACCTGCCTGATTACATAAGCCGAACCTAAAACCGATCAAACAGGGAGGAGGCGGAACCCGTGGAAGAACAGGAAGTGTTGGAGGGAGCCGTCTCCTCCATTATTTTTCAAAATGAAGAAAACGGCTATACCATTTTGCGCATGGACCTCCATGGGGAGGAGATCACCGTGGTGGGCACCATGCCCGGAGTGGCACCAGGGGAATATCTGTCTGTCCGGGGCAGTTGGACTCGCCACCCCACTTACGGGCCCCAAGTACGGGCGGAGACGGTGGAGCGCCGCTTGCCTCAGGGGCTGAAGGAGATCTTTCATTATCTGTCCTCCGGGGCGGTGAAGGGTGTGGGAAAGGCTACCGCCCGCCGGATCATGGAGGAATTTGGGGAGGAGGCCCTCTCCATTCTGGAGGACGACCCCGAACAGCTTACTCGCATTAAAGGCATTACGCTGAAGCGGGCCCGGCAGATTGGAGAGACCTTCCGCCGGCAGATGGGAATGCGGAGGCTGATGGAATTTCTCACCGAGCATCAGCTCCCTCTGGAGCTGGCCGCTCCCCTCCACCGCAGCTATGGAGACCTGGCTTTGGAGGTGGTGCGGGACAACCCTTACCTGCTGGTGGGGGGAGAGTTTGAGGTGGAGTTTTCCCAGGCGGACGCCCTGGCCCTGGAGCTGGGGGTAGGGGCGGAGGACGCCCTGCGCCTGGAGGCAGGGCTTATTTTTGAACTTACCCATAATAGCCTCAATAACGGACATATCTTTTTGCCCCGACGTAAGCTGGTGGAGGCAACAGGAGTTTTGCTGGACGTGCCTGGCAGCTTGGTGGAGGAGCGGCTGGAGAGCCTGCTGACCCGAGGAGACGTGGAGCAGGAGCATATTGCCGGACAGGATGCGGTGTATCTGCCTGCCCTCTATGAAGCGGAGACCTTTGTGGCACAGCGCATTGGGGAGATGAGCACGCGGGAGCTGCTGCCCCCGGAGCATTTCGAGGAGCTGATGGACCAGATTCAGCGCCGGCAGCACCTGACCTATGCCCCCCAGCAGCGCCAGGCGGTGCGTTTGGCGGCCGGCCGTCAGGTCATGCTTCTCACCGGAGGTCCGGGTACCGGCAAAACCACCTGCCTGCGGGGGGTGCTGGCCCTGTTTGAACACATGGGGCTGGAGACCTCCCTGGCGGCCCCCACGGGCCGGGCGGCCAAACGTCTGGGAGAGCTTTGCGGGACGGAGGCTTCCACCATTCACCGGCTTCTGGAGACGGGGTTTGATCCCCACACGGGGCGGCTGGTATTTACCAAAAATTCCTACGATCCCCTGAAAGCACGGGCAGTTATTGTGGATGAGACCTCCATGGTGGACCTGCCCCTTATGGCTGCCCTGCTGGATGCGCTGGAGGATGACTGCCGTCTGGTGCTGGTGGGCGACCCGGATCAGCTGCCCTCGGTGGGACCTGGAAATTTGTTTGCCGACCTGATCCGCAGCGGTGTGGTGCCCACTGTCTGCCTGACCGAAATATTTCGTCAGGCGGCCCAGAGTGCCATTGTCCGCAACGCCCATATGATCAATCACGGACAACTACCCGACCTGCGGAGAAATGAAGGGGACTTTTTCTTCCTCAGCCGCCGGGAGGGCCAGTCTGCCCTGGACACCATTGTGGACCTGTGCCGGCGCCGGCTCCCCGAACGCATGGGGATTCCTCCCGATCAGATTCAGGTGCTCTCTCCCACCCGGCGGCGGAGCACCGGAACGCGGGCGCTCAATCAGGCCCTTCAGCAGGCCCTGAATCCCCCTCTGGAGGGGAAAGAGGAGCGCCGCTTCGGCGACTGGGTCTACCGGGAGGGAGACCGGGTGATGCAGGTGCGCAACAACTACGATGTCCTCTGGCGGGAGGAGCACGGAACAGACTCGGGCATGGGAATGTTCAACGGGGATATTGGCATCATCCGCTCCATTGAGCGGGAGGTCATCACCGTGGATTTTGAGGGAAAGATCGTGGAGTATTCTCCGGATATGCTGGGGGAACTGGAGCCCGCCTTTGCCGTTACGGTACATAAGGCCCAGGGCAGTGAGTACCGGGCGGTCATCCTGGCTGCTTTGGATGGGGCACCTATGCTGATGACACGGGGAGTTTTGTACACTGCGGTCACCCGAGCCAAGGAGCTGTTTATTTTGGTGGGGGATGAGCAGGTAGCAGCCCAAATGGTGGCCAACAACCGGCAGACCCGGCGCTATTCCGGCCTGCGTGCCAGATTGGCAGGAGAATAAAGAAGCAAGGCGCGGCCAATTTTGGCCGCGCCTTGCTTCCTATAAAGCGTTTTTACAAATCGTCTCTGGGCCGGGCACTCATTTCCCAGAACCGGAGCTCGTGAAGAGAACACTGGTAAAAAATCTCTCGGCAGCGGTCCCTGCGCTGAGGCTCCAGGTCCCGGCATACCGTATTGGTAAAATCCGCCCACTGGGCGGATACCGTTTCATACTGGTTTCCGGCGTAGTCCCGGACAAAGGGCCAGTAGGGAGTTTCCGTTACCTCAGGACAGCGGCGGATGAGTTCTCCAAAAATCCAGCCGTAGCTGAGCATGCAGGGGAGGCAGGCCATCATGCACTCAGCGGCCCCCTGCCCCTCACGGGCGGCAGTGATCATGTAGTCTACATAGGCCCGGTTCTCCGGCCGGAGAGGGAGGGACTGGATGTCCCGGTCGGTGAGCTGGTAGCGTTGCAGGTAGTATTGACGGGTGCGGTCCTCGCTCTCCCGGATAAAAGAGAGCAGGGAATAATAGCTGCGGATCTCATCCATGTCGTGGGAATGGAGAATCCCCCAGGCAAACACCTTGGAATATTCCCGGAGATAAAGGCTGTCATCCACAAGGTAGCTTTTGAAACAGGCCTCATCCAGGGAGCCGTCTCCGATGCCCTGAACAAAGGGCGTGTCCAGGCAGCGTTTCCAGATGGGAAGGCTTTGGGTAATGCATTCTTCCAGAAAAGTCATGGGTGGTACCTCCTGTGAGGACTAGGGTTTGGTGCGGAAATCGGGGATACAGAAGGCGTGGTTGAGCGGTCCGCTGCCATGGCCCAGGTCCAGCATAGCCTCCAGCGCACCGGAGATATAGTCTTTGGCCCGTTCCACTGCCTGTTCCAGAGGATAGCCCTTGGCCAGGTTGGAGGCGATGGCGGAAGAGAGTGTACAGCCGGTGCCATGAGTGTTGGAATTCTGAATCCGGCGGCCCTGAAACCAGACAGAGCGGCCCTGGTGCCACAGCAGGTCGTTGGCGTCGTTAAGGTTGTGGCCTCCCTTACAGAGAACCGCACAGCCGTAGCTCTCCCCAATGGTCTGAGCGGCACGTTCCATGTCCTCTGGAGAGGAGATGCGAAGGCCGGACAGGACTTCAGCCTCCGGAATGTTGGGGGTGAGAACTTCGGCCAGAGGGAGCAAAAGCTCCTTCAGAGCTGCCACAGCTTCCTGGGAGATGAGCCGGGAACCGCTGGTGGCCACCATCACCGGGTCCACAACGATATGTTTGGCCTGATAGGCCCGGAGTTTCGCTCCAATTACCTCAATGAGAGGGGTGGAGGAGACCATACCGATCTTGACCGCATCGGGGAAAATGTCGGTAAAGACGCAGTCCAGCTGCTGGGCCAGAAAGTCCGGGGTGGATTCCAAAATACCATAGACGCCGGTGGTGTTCTGGGCCGTCAGGGCGGTGATCGCGCTCATGGCATATACGCCGTTGGCGGTCATAGTCTTGATGTCGGCCTGGATTCCGGCGCCTCCGCTGGAGTCACTTCCAGCGATCGTCAATGCGGTTTTCATACAAAAACTCCTTTCCCTTTGGTCGCATTGAAGTTTTATAGCGCGGCGGCAGGTGGTGCCCCCAAGCCGTCGCGTCGTCGGAGCAAGTTCCATATCGCTCTCTTTGTCTGGTGGACAAAGTTCGCTCATTTCACTGCTCCTCCTCTCCGGCCCGTACCCACTGACGTTGGGCTACGGGCCGGTAACAGCCTGCGGCTGTTGATATTTTATATAAGCGGGAAAACGCACTCATTTCGCTGCTCCGTCTTTCCAAATCGCACCCGCTTTTGCTGGGCTGCGATTTGGGGACGGAGAAGTGTCGCGTTGTCGGAGCAAGTTCCCTATCGCTCTCTTTGTCTGGTGGACAAAGTTCGCTCATTTCACTGCTCCTCCTCTCCGGGGTGCACCCGCTTTCGCTGGGCTGACCCCGGTGACGGCCAATGGCCGCCAGCTTTTTATGTTTATTTAAACATCTTGCAGCTCCCGGAGGAAACTAGGGTCGTCCAGCCGGGGCAGATACCAGCGGCAGAGGCGTTTCAGCTCCGCCTGCTCCTCACGGGCGGAGGGGTCGTAGACCCCGGCTACCCAAAAGCCAGCCTCTTTGGCGGTGTGGGCGGCATGAAGGGCGTCCTCAAAGACCAGAATTTCCCCCGGTTCACCGCCCAAGCGGCGGGCGGCCTCCAGGTAGATGTCCGGGCGGCTTTTGGAGCCGTATTCCCCGCAGCTGATGGCGAAGTCAAAATAATGCCACAGGCCCAGACGTTCCATGGCCTCCTGGGCTTGAAAGGCCTCGCTGGCGGTGGCAATGCCGCAGGGAATTTCCCACTGGGCCAGGTGTTCCAGCAGCGTCTGTGCCCCCGGCTTTGGAGGGACGTTATCCCGGTATTCTCCGCTGACCAGGTTGTTGACCTCCTGCAAAATCTCCTCGGGGGTCTGGGTGAGGTGAAAACGGCTGATCAGATACTCCGCCGCCTCCTCCCGGCTCAACTTTGCCAGAGCCTGGGGGAGGTCCTCCGGAGGGTCGCCCCCCAGCTTGCGGATCAGTGCCCCAGGAACCCAGTCCCAGATGTACATGGAGTCCAACAACGTGCCATCCAGATCAAAAATAGCCCCTTTGAGCTTCATTTGGACACCATCTCCTGGGTGAGAGTCCGAAGCTCCCGAGCAGCAACTTCAATGTCCGGTTGGGCGTAGAGTGCAGAGACCACGGCGATGCCGCAGATGCCGCTGCCGGAGAGCGCATTTACGTTATGTTTGGTGATCCCACCAATGGCCACCACTGGGATGTCCACCGCCTGGCAGATATCCCGGAGGGTGTCATAGCTCACCGCATCGGCATCGTCCTTCGTGCCGGTGGGGAACACAGCTCCCACACCCAGGTAGTCTGCCCCGGCCGCCTGAGCCCGAAGGGCCTGCTCTACCGTCTGGGCGGAGACACCCAGAATCATGTCAGGGCCGATTTTGGAGCGGACCTGTCCTGCCTCCATGTCGTGCTGGCCCACATGGACTCCGTCGGCCTCCACTTCTACGGCCAGGTCTACATCGTCGTTGACCAGGAAAGGGACTTTATATTGTTTACATAACGCCTTCAACTCCAGGGCTTCCGCCAGAAAAGCGTCCCGGTCCAGGTGCTTTTCCCGAATCTGAATCATGGTGGCTCCGCCCTTCAGGGAGTCCTCCACCTGCTCCTTTAAGGTGCGGCCGCCCAGCCAGGTCCGGTCAGTGACGGCATAGAGAAGCAGGTCCTTTTTATCGCACTTCATACTTGGCCCCCTTGTCCAGAGTTTCGGCGTCCATGTGGAAGATGGCGTCGATGATCCGGTTGCGGTAGGTGGAGTTGCCATCGGTGGGAGCCATGTTGGCCCACCCGATCTCTCCGGCAAGACCCATGGAGGCCACGGCGGCTGCCACGGCTTCCAGCTCATTGCCGGGGTTGGCCAGCACGTAGGCGGTGGTGAGGCCGGACAACTGGCAGCCAGTTCCGGTAATTTTCCCCATTTCCGGCCGTCCATTTCGGATGACATAACACCGATCCCCGTCGGCCACCAAGTCGATGGCTCCGGTAATGGCGATGATGGCCCCGGTTTTGGCGGCCATGGCCTTGGCAAAGGCTACAGAGGCGTCCAGGTTTTTCTCAGTCACCGCATCGGCCACATCGGCGTCCACCCCACGGGTGCTGCCTGAGCCGGCGGCCAGGGTCTTGATTTCTGAGATGTTGCCCCGGATGACGGTAAACTTGACTTCCTCCATCAGCTTTAGCGCGGTCTGGGTGCGCAGGGCACTGGCTCCGGCCCCCACGGGGTCCAACAGGACGGGGTGGCCCAGAGCGTTGGACTTTTTTCCGGCGGCAAACATGGAGGGGATGGTATGTTGATTCAGGGTGCCGATGTTGATGTTCAGCCCCCCGCAGATGGATGTGATGTCCTCCACGTCCTGGATGTCATCGGACATGATAGGGCTGCCTCCGCAGGCCAACAGAATGTTGGCCACATCGTTGACGGTGACGTAATTTGTAATGTTGTGCACCAGAGGGGAGGCCTGGCGCACCTGGTCCAGACAGGTTCCGAGCATAGATTATTCCTCCAGAATAAAAATAAACCGTGGGATGATCCTTCCTTAGAAAGACAGTCCCACGGTATTTACCGGAAAAACGATCTCCCTACGTTGGCATTACCCAAATCAGGTCACAGGTCGAAGCGCACAGCTTCCTCTCAGCCCGTTTGCGAGCTCCCTTATTGTCCAGCCATTGTCCCACGGCTTTGGGCATTATTATAGTACGAAAAAAATGGGATTGCAAGATGATTTTTCCTTGGGTATGATAGAGAAAAAGGAGGAGAGACTATGACAGACCAGGAACTGGTGCAAAAGGCAATTGAAATGCAACGTTTTTCCTATGTGCCCTATTCTCATTTCCCTGTGGGCGCGGCGCTTTTGTGTGAAGATGGGCGGGTGTTTACCGGATGCAATGTGGAAAATGCCGCTTACGGTTCCACCATCTGTGCCGAGCGTACCGCCCTGCTGAAGGCGGTCAGCGAGGGGTGCCGGTCGGGATGGACAGCGATCGCCATTGCAGGGAAGGGGAGCGATTACTGCTGGCCCTGCGGCTCCTGCCGTCAAATGCTCTATGAATTTGCTCCAAACCTCCGGGTTCTGGCCGCAAGGGGGGACGGGAAGTTTGTGGAGATGGAGCTTTCCAAGCTGCTTCCCAACGGCTTTGGGCCCCAGGCATTGAATTGATTGTACAAAGTTTGTATAAAAAATTTGTCCCCTGGTCAAACTACCTGCGCAACCCCATTGAAGGAGGTGGTCTGACATGGTAATGGACAAAATTGCCCTGACGCTGCTGATCATCGGCGGCCTGAACTGGGGCAGCGTGGGTCTGTTCCGGTTCGATCTGGTTGCCTTTGCCTGCGGAGGCTCCGCAAGCATGATCAGCCGCGTCATCTACACCCTGGTGGGTCTGTCCGCCGTCTGGTGTGTGACCCTGCTGTTTCGGGACAAGGACCCGGTGGAAGACCGGAGCTGACCTGGAATTGAAAAACTCCAGTGAGAAAACAGAGGCTTGGAGCGGTTTGCTCCAGGCCTCTGTTTTGATTTTACGTGGATTTAACATAACTGCGGTTTCGCATTTTACATTCCTTTTTTATACTGAGCACCGTAAGCCAAGCAAGACCAAAATGTAAAACAAAAAAGGAGTACTTAACAATGAAAAAACTGACTTGCCTGGGCCTGTCCATTGTTATGGCCCTGTCCCTGCTCACCGCTTGCGGCGGCGGCGAGACTTCCACTGCCGGCTCTGAGACTGGCAGCACCCCCACCAGCAGTGCCGCTCAGAGCGCTGAGAACAACGGCGCCACCCAGGAAATCACCGGTACTGTGAACACCGATGGTTCCACCTCCATGGCCGACGTGATGGCCGTTCTCCAGGAGACCTTTAAAGAGGTACAGCCCGGCATCAATGTAAACTACACCGGTTCCGGTTCCGGCTCCGGTATTACCAACGTGCTGAGCGGTACTGTGGACATCGGCCTTTCTTCCCGTGCCCTGAAGGCTGAGGAAGAGGAGCAGGGCGCTGTGGGCCACATTGTGGCTCTGGACGGCGTGGCGGTTGTGGTCAACCCCGAGAACACCGTGGCCGACCTGACTGTGGAGCAGATCGCTAAGATCTTCTCCGGCGAGATCACCAACTGGTCCGAGGTGGGCGGTGCTGATGCTGAGATCGCCGTATTCGGCCGTGAGTCCGGCTCCGGCACCCGCGGTGCCTTTGAGGAGATCGTAGGCGTGGTGGATGCCTGTGCCTACACCAATGAGTATTCTTCCACCGGTGATATGGTGGGCGCCGTGGCCGGCAACCCCAATGCCATCGGCTATGCCTCCCTGTCCGCTGTGGACGAGAGTGTGATTGCGGTGAAGGTCAACAATGTGGCTCCTTCTGAGGCCACGGTGAAGGACGGCACCTATGAGATCCAGCGTCCCTTCGTTATGTTCACCAAGGAGGGCACCGAGCTCTCCGAGGCTGCCCAGGCTTTCCTGGATTACGCCATGAGCGCTGAGGTGGCTGAGTACATCGCCGCTGCCGGCGCGGTGTCTCCCCAGGCCTAACATGCCCAAAGGCTTCAAAGCAAGCCCCCCGCGGGGGGCTTGCTTTGAAATGTGCCTCCCCCGTTGAAACAAGCTCCGCAGAGAATCCGGGGCTTGTTTCAGCTGAGGAGCTGGATTTTATAGGAAAAGGTTGATAACAATGAAAGATCACACGCTCACTGTCCCACCAAAGGGGGCGGTAAAGGGAAAAAAGGCGATGGAGCGGGGCATGCAGGGGCTTTTCTTTGTGTGCGGATTCATTGCCATCGTCTTTGTATTGCTCATAACCATATACCTTATCGTCTCAGGATTGCCCGCGATCCGGGAGATCGGGCTGGTGGAGTTCCTCTTTGGCACTCGCTGGGAGTCCACCAACAAGACGGATCCCGCCTTTGGGATTCTGCCCATGATTCTCACCTCTATCTACGGCACAGCGGGTGCGATTCTCATTGGCGTTCCCATTGGGTTTCTCACGGCGGTCTACCTGGCAAAGGTAGCCTCTCCCAAGGTGGCGGGCGTGATCCGTCCGGTGGTAGACCTGCTGGCCGGTATCCCTTCGGTGGTGTACGGCTTGGTGGGCATGATGGTGCTGGTCCCCTGGATTCGGGAGACCTTCCACACCCCCGCCGGGGAAAGCCTGCTGGCAGCCATTGTGGTGCTGGCCATTATGATTCTGCCCTCCATCATCTCCGTGTCGGAGACCGCATTGAAGGCAGTGCCTCGGGAGTATGAGGAGGCTAGTCTGGCCCTGGGTGCCACGGAGCTGGAGACCTACTTCCGGGTGAGTGCCCCGGCAGCTAAGAGCGGCATTGCCGCCGCGGTGGTGCTGGGTGTGGGCCGGGCCATCGGTGAGGCCATGGCCATTTTGATGGTGGCCGGTAATGTGGCGAATATGCCTACGCTGCTCTCCAGCGTCAAGTTCCTGACCACCGGCATTGCCAGCGAGCTGTCCTACTCCAGCGGCCTGCAGCGCCAGGCGCTGTTTTCCATCGGCCTTGTGCTGTTCCTGTTCATTATGTGTATTAACGTCCTGCTGAATGTCTTTTTGAAGCGGGACAAGGAGGACTAAGGATATGACAAAAACCATGGTGGGAAATCCGCCCGTTTCGGTGGCAAAGGCTAGCGGGCTTTCGCCCTGCCGCCGGGCCTATGAGATCGGCATGCGCACCTTGATCTATCTGGCGGCCGGATTGGTAGTGGCGCTGCTGATCTTCCTGCTGAGCTATATTTTTTACAAAGGAATCCCCAATTTGACCTGGGAGTTTCTGACTTCCGCGGAGAGTGTGCTCAAAGGTGTGGAGGGTATTCTGCCCGCCATCCAGAACACGATTTATGTCATTGTTGCCACCCTGGTGGTAGTGCTCCCCCTGGGGGTGGGCGCGGCCATCTATCTGACGGAGTACGCCTCCAACCACCGTCTGGTGACGGCCATTGAGTACGCCACCGAGACCCTGGCCGGTATCCCCTCCATCCTCTACGCCCTGGTGGGATCGCTGATCTTCTGCCAGACCCTGGGCCTGGGCAAAACACTGATCGCTGGATCCATGACCCTGGTCATTATGACGCTGCCCACCATCATCCGCACTACGCAGGAATCGCTGAAGACGGTGCCCCAGAGCTACCGGGAGGGATCTCTGGGCCTGGGAGCCGGCAAGTGGCACATGATCCGCACGGTGGTGCTTCCCTCCTCGGTGGATGGAATTGTCACCGGGTGCATTCTGGCCATCGGGCGCATTGTAGGCGAGTCCGCGGTACTGCTTTATACCGTGGGCATGAGCATGTCCATGCAGGAATACTTCCGGGACGGACTGTCCAGCCTGCTGCAGAGCTCCGGCTCCACCCTGACCGTGGCCCTCTATGTCTACGCCAAAGAGCGGGCGGACTTTGATCTGGCCTTCTCGGTAGCGGTGGTGCTGCTGGTCATCACCCTGATGATCAATCTGGCCGCCAAGCTGGTGGGCAGAGGACTGAGAAAGAATTAAAGGTAGGTATTGTATCGATGAGTGAACAGATTGTCCTCAGGGCTCAGGATCTGAACCTGTACTATGGGGAAAACCACGCCCTGAAATCCATCAACATGGACATTCCCGAGCATGAGATCACCGCCCTCATCGGGCCCTCCGGCTGCGGCAAGTCCACCTTTCTGCGTTCCATCAACCGTATGAACGACCTTATTCCCAGTGTGCGTATTGAGGGTTCCCTCTACTACCGGGATGAGGACATCTACGCCCCCGGACGGGATGTGACGGACCTGCGCCGGCGCATCGGGATGGTCTTTCAAAAGCCCAATCCCTTCCCTATGTCCATCTATGACAACGTGGCCTACGGCCCCCGTACCCACGGCATCCGAAACAAGGTAAAGCTGGATGAGATCGTGGAGCAGTCCCTTCAGGGCGCGGCCATTTGGGACGAGGTAAAGGACCGGCTGAAAAAGTCCGCTCTGGGCCTGTCCGGCGGACAGCAGCAGCGCCTTTGCATCGCACGGGCCCTGGCTGTAAAGCCGGACGTGCTCCTGATGGACGAGGCCACCTCCGCCCTGGACCCCATTTCTACCGCAAAGATCGAGGACCTTGCCGCCGAGCTGAAAAAAGATTATACTATCATCATGGTGACCCATAACATGCAGCAGGCCGCCCGTATCTCCGACAATACCGCCTTCTTCCTGCTGGGTGAACTGGTGGAGTTTGGCGAGACGGAACAGATCTTCTCCATGCCCAAAGACAAGCGCACGGAGGATTACATCACCGGGAGGTTTGGCTGATATGAGAAACCATTTTCACGAACAGCTGGAGCGGCTCAATGTGGAGCTGATTGAGATGGGAGCTCTGTGCGAGGAGGCCATCTCCGCAGCCACAAAGGCCTATCTGGAGGGAGACCGGCAGCTGGGGGCACGGGCAGCCTATCTGGAACAGGAGATTGACCACAAAGAGCGGGACATTGAAGGCCAGTGTATGAAGCTCCTTCTGCGCCAGCAGCCTGTGGCCAGCGACCTGCGCGCCGTTTCCGCTGCCATGCGGATGATCTCTGACATGGAGCGCATTGGCGACCAGGCCAGCGACATTGCAGAGATTGCACGGGATATGAAGCGCAGCAGCGTCATTGGGGAGGTCCCTGTGGGTGACATGGCACGGGCGGCCATCGGCATGGTCACCGACAGCGTGGACGCCTTTGTACGCAGCGACCTGAAGCTGGCCCATGCGGTCATTGCACGGGACGACCAACTGGATGGGCTCTTTTTAACGGTTCGGGAGAAGCTCACGGACCTGATCGCCCAAGGGCGGGATGGCGGGCTTTGCCTGGATCTGCTCATGGTGGCCAAATATTTTGAACGCATCGGTGACCACGCCTGCAACATTGCCCAGTGGGTGGAATATGCCATCACCGGGGAATATGAAGAGGACTGAACAAGCAGAGAAAGCGGGGAAATCCATTGATTTATATCTTAGAGGACGACGCCAGCATCCGTAAGCTGGTGGTATACACCCTGAACAGCCAGGGAATGGAGGCGGAGGGCTTTGAACGGCCCTCCCAGTTTTGGCGCGCCCTTGGAGAGAGAAAGCCTGATCTGCTTTTGCTGGACATTATGCTCCCGGAGGAGGATGGACTGCAGGTGCTGAAGCGCCTGCGGGATGACTCTGCTACCCGGAAGCTCCCCGTTCTCATGCTCACAGCCAAGAGTACCGAATATGACAAGGTGCTGGGCCTGGACCAGGGAGCGGACGACTACATTGCAAAGCCTTTTGGTATGATGGAGCTGATGGCCCGCATCCGGGCCGCCCTGCGCCACAGTGCCCCGGAGGAGGAGCGGGGCATATGTCGGATCGGACAGCTTTCGGTAGACCCCAAGCGGCACATTGTCCAAGTAGGGGACCGGGAGGTAACCCTGACCCTGAAGGAATTCCAGCTTTTGGTCCTGCTTATGGAACGCCAGGGGACCGTGTTTACACGGGATCAGCTTCTCAATACCATTTGGGGCTATGAATTTGATGGGGCCAGCCGCACGGTGGACGTGCATATCCGGACCCTGCGCCAAAAGCTGGGAGAATGCGGCAGCTATATTGAGACGGTGCGGGGCGTGGGGTACAAAATCTCCGGGGACTGAGCCCCCGGCGCCCCTGCCCTACGGGGCAGCGCCGGAACTGTGAGGAGAAGAATATGACGAAAAAAATCTTCCGCAATTGTCTTGCGGTGGGAATTTGGGTATTCCTGCTGTCAGTGGCCCTGTTTATGGGGATGCTGTATCAGTATTTTAGCGGACGGCTGACCACCGAGCTGGAGAATGAAGTCATTTTGGTGGCCCGTGGAGTGGAGACCATGGGAATGGATTACCTGGAAGGGCTGCGGGCATCCAACCGCATTACCTGGGTGGATCAGGATGGAACGGTGCTTTATGACAACACCGCCGATGCCTCCACCATGGAGAATCACGCTGACCGGGAGGAAATCCGGGAGGCCATATTGGGAAGCCAGGGAACCGCACGGCGGGAATCGGCCACCCTTTCCCAGCGCACCATCTATGTGGCCCAGCGCCTGGAGGACGGCACAGTGATCCGTCTGGCCGGGCAGCAGCACACAGTAGTCCGGCTGCTGCTGTCCATGGTGCAGCCCATTTTGCTTATCCTGGTGGTAACCATGGCTTTGGCAGCGGTGCTGTCCGCCCGGCTGAGCCGGGGCATTATCCGGCCCGTTCTGGAGCTGGACCTGGAGCACCCCGAGGAGCACAATGCGGTCTATGACGAGCTCTCTCCGCTGCTCACCCGCATCCGCCGACAGAATGATACCATTCAGAACCAGATCGAGCTGCTGCGCCAGCGCCGCCAGGAGTTTACTGCCCTTACCGAGAATATGTCCGAGGGCTTCCTGCTGCTGGACCACAAGGGGCGGGTGCTGTCCTATAACACCGGAGCCTTGAAGCTTCTGGGGGCCCAGGCCCCGGCCGAGGAGGCCAACGTCTTTACTCTGGACCGCTCCGAGCCCTTCCGCCAAGTGGTCAACCAGGTGTTGGAGGGCAACCGCTGCCAGGGACATCTGGAGCGGGGAGGACGGAGCCTTCAGCTCCTGGCCGACCCGGTATTGCGGGAGGAGGACTGTGCCGGCGCGGTGCTGGTGCTGCTGGATGTGACGGAGAAAGAACAGGGAGAACAGATGCGCCGGGAGTTTACCGCCAATGTCTCCCACGAGCTGAAAACTCCGCTTACCTCCATTTCCGGCATGGCCGAGATTATGAAAGATGGTCTGGTACGGCCGGAGGACGTCACCGGCTTTGCTGCGGACATCTACAAGGAGAGCCAGCGGCTGATCCATCTGGTAGAGGACATTATCCACCTTTCCCGTCTGGACGAGGGAGGAGACAACCTGCAGAAGGGAGAAGTAGCCCTGCTGGAGCTGTCCCGGACCGTGGGAGAGCGGCTGCGTCCCATGGCCGAGCAGAGAAAGGTCACAGTGGAGGTCACCGGAGAGGAGCAGAAAATTTTAGGGATTTCCTCTGTGGTGGAGGAGATGCTCTACAATCTGCTGGACAACGCTATCAAATATAACCACCCCGGAGGAAAGGCTGCTGTGACTGTATCCGGGGAGAAAGACTGGGCTGTGGTGAGTGTACAGGACACCGGGATCGGGATCCCTGAGGAAGACCTGAACCGGGTGTTTGAACGCTTTTACCGGGTGGATAAGAGCCACTCCAAAGAGATCGGCGGTACCGGGCTGGGACTGTCCATTGTCAAACATGCCGCTGCCCTGCACAATGCCCAGGTGGAGCTGGACAGTACCCCAGGGCGGGGGACCACAGTGCGCCTGCGCTTTCCGAAATAAGATCCTGTACCCATGAGGCCGGTCCTGTGACCGGCCTCTTTTGCTGCGGTGGCGGTTTGAACCGTGGAAAAAGAGGGAACCATAAATTTTTGATCCGGTGGGAACTTTTTTGAGAAACTGCCGTCCAACCACTCGGAAGCAAAAAACCAGGGGGAGTTTCCCCCACGAGAAAAGGAGAATTTAACCTATGAAAAAGATTTTGACTCTTGCCCTTGCTCTGGCCCTCACGGTAACCGCTCTGGCCGGCTGCTCCGGCAAGTCCGGTTCTGCCAATTCCGACAAGACCCCTGAGGAGCTCACGGAGCTCTATTCCTCCGCTATCACCGACAACGGCGGAGAGATGGTGGAGTATAACCCTGTATTTACTGAGGTAAAGGAGGATGATATGTCCGCCATTATTCTGGATAACCTGGGGCTGCTGGTGGAGGACATGAAGGCCTTTGCGGTGAGTTCCTCTGTGATGAACGTGCAGGCCTACGGCATTGCCGCAGTTATGCCCGCCGAGGGGAAGTCTGAGACGGTGACCAATGCCCTCCAGAGCTATATTGATGCCCAGAAGGCCAGCTTCGAGCAGTACCTGGCTGACCAGTATGAGGTGGCCAACAGTGCCAAGCTGGAGACTTTAGAGGATGGCACCATCCTGATGGTTATGTGTGAGGACCAGGACACGGTCTTTGACGCCATCTCTGCCGCCATCCTGGCTGACTGAGACAGACCGCTGATACAGACACCCCGGCTTCTCACAGAGAGAAAGCCGGGGTGTTTTTTGGAAAGAATGTGAAAAAATAAACAAAGAAAGAAAAGAATTTTCACCAATGATTGTTATTTATTACTAAGTATGCTATAATATCCAAAAGCAATATTTTAAATGACAGGAGGTCTGACCATGAACGCACTGCACATCCGCCATCCCAATAACCCCAAAATGGAGGTGACCGTCTATGATGGGCACTTCGCCACCCGTCATTCCCACAACACCCACTACATTGACATTACCCGCATGAAGCACGAGCACACCATGGCGCGGGAAGCGGCCATGTGGCTGTCCCAGCGGTATGCCTATGAGAAGGGTGTGGATACCATTGTCTGTTTGGACGGAAGTGAAGTCATCGGGGCGTTTTTGGCCCGCCACCTGGCTAAGGGAGACCGGTTCAGCGTTAACCAGGACAAGAACATCAACGTGATTACCCCGGAGTATGACTCCAACGGCCAATTGATTTTCCGGGACAACCTGGCCCCAATGGTCTCGGGGAAAAACGTACTGATCCTCATCTCTACGGTCAATTCCGGCAAAACGGTGGCCCGCAGCCTGGAGTGCGTACAATATTACGGCGGCCAGGTCCAGGGGATTGCCGCCATCTTTACCATGCTGGAACAGGTGGGAGATATCCCGGTGTACAGTCTCTTCACTCCTGCGGATATTCCCGGCTATGCCAGCTACCAGCCAAAGCAGTGCCCCATGTGCCAAAAAGGCCAGAGAATTGACGCCCTGGCCAACAGCTACGGTTTCTCACAGCTATAAATACTGGAAAGGTTCTTCGCCGCCCCGGATAATACCGGGGCGGCTTCTTTTGCCTGTATGCATAAAAATGAATATTCAACCGGAATATACCATAGAATATTCATTTTTGTTGAATATACACGGAAATAAATTGGGGTAATTTGAATAATCATGCAAATAAACCTCTTGCATTTCCAACCTGGGCGTGGTAGACTGTTCCCATCGAACAAAGCACGGCGCCCAGGACACGGACCTGCGGGAGAAGAGAGAACCGCTGTGCTGAATTTTGGAGGGAATGTACTATGTCTCAGGTAAAAAAAGTTGTGCTGGCCTATTCCGGCGGTTTGGATACTTCCATCATCATCCCCTGGCTGAAGGAAAACTATGACGATCCCGAGATCATCGCCGTCTCCGGCGATGTGGGCCAGGGCACCGAGCTGGATGGCCTGGAAGAAAAGGCCATCAAGACCGGCGCTTCCAAGCTCTATGTGGAGGACCTCACCGATGAGATGGTGGACGAGGTCATCATCCCCTCGATGATGATGGGTGCCAAGTATGAGGACTACCTGCTGGGCACTGCCTTTGCCCGGCCCATCATTGCCAAGCGCCTGGTGGAGATCGCCAAGGCCGAGGGTGCCGACGCCATCTGCCACGGCTGCACTGGCAAGGGCAACGACCAGGTCCGGTTCGAGCTGGCCATCAAGCGCTTTGCCCCTGAGATGAAGATCATTGCCCCCTGGCGTGAGTGGGATATCAAGGGCCGGGACGAGGAGATCGACTACGCTGAGGCTCACAACGTGCCTTTGAAGATCTCCCGTGAGACCAACTACTCCAAGGATAAGAACCTGTGGCACCTGAGCCACGAGGGTCTGGATCTGGAGGACCCCGCCAACGAGCCCCAGTATGACAAGCCCGGCTTCCTGGAGATGGGCGTGTCCCCCGCCATGGCCCCTGACAAGGCCACCTATGTGACCCTGGACTTTGAGAAGGGCTGGCCCGTGGCCATCGACGGCGAGAAGATGAAGGCCAGCGACATCATCCGTAAGCTCAACGAGCTGGGTGGTCAGAACGGCATTGGCCTGCTGGACATCGTGGAGAACCGGCTGGTTGGCATGAAGGACCGGGGCGTCTATGAGACTCCCGGCGGCACCATCCTCTACCGGGCCCACGAGGTGCTGGAGATGATCACCATCGACAAGGACACCAAGCACATGAAGCAGAAGCTGGCTGTGGATTTTGCCGATCTGGTTTACAACGGCAAGTGGTTTACCCCCCTGCGGGAGGCCCTCCAGGCCTTCGCCGTGGATACCCAGAAGTATGTCACCGGCACCGTGAAGCTCAAGCTCTACAAGGGCAACATCATCACCTCCTCCGTCACCTCTCCCTGCACCCTGTACTCTGAGAACCTGGTGACCTTTGAGGAGAGCGACTATGACCAGAAGGATTCCCAGGGCTTCATTAACCTCTGGGGCCTGCCCGACAAGGTTCAGGCCTTGAGAGAGCAGGGGAAACTGTAAGAAATCAGGAAGTCATCAGATAGGAGATAGAAGATAGGAGATAGGAGTTGTGCGTTATGCCGCAACATCTCCTATCTCCTATCTCATCACTTCTATCTTTTGTTATAGTGAGGTAATGCAATATGAAACTCTGGGCTGGACGGTTTCAAAAGGAGACCGATACCCTGGTAAATGACTTTAACTCCTCCATCGGCTTTGACGCCCGGCTTTATAAGCAGGACATTGCCGGTTCCATTGCCCACGCCGCCATGCTGGGCAAGCAGGGCATCATTGAGGAGCACGAGGCCGAAAAGATCATCGAGGGCCTGAAAGCCATCCTGGCTGACATTGAGGACGACAAGGTGGAGTTCTCCCTGGATAACGAGGACATCCACATGAATATTGAGGCCCTGCTCACCCAGCGCATTGGGGATGCGGGCAAGCGTCTGCACACCGGCCGTAGCCGGAATGACCAGGTGGCTGTGGATACCCGCCTCTATGTGAAGGAGGAGATCCCTGTCATCATCAAGCAGGTGCTGGATCTGGAGCAGGTGCTCATCAAGAAGGCCAAGGCCAACCTGGACACCGTCATGCCCGGCTACACCCACCTCCAGCGGGCCCAGCCCACTACCTTTGCCCACTACATGATGGCTTACGCCAATATGTTCAAGCGGGATGTGACCCGGCTGGAGGACTGCCTGGAGCGGCTGGACGAGTGCCCTCTGGGTGCCGGCGCCCTGGCCGCCTCTACCTATCCTCTGGACCGGTTTGCCACCGCCCAGGCTCTGGGCTTCAAAAAGCCCACCGACAACTCCATGGACTCCGTCTCTGACCGGGACTATGCCATCGAGCTGCTCAGCTGCCTGTCCATTCTCATGATGCACTTGTCCCGGTTCTCTGAGGAGATCGTGCTGTGGTGCTCCTGGGAATTTAAGTATGTGGACCTGGACGATGCCTACTCCACCGGCTCCTCCATCATGCCCCAGAAGAAGAATCCCGATGTGGCCGAGCTGGTCCGGGGCAAGACTGGCCGGGTGTACGGCTCCCTGGTCACCCTGCTGACGGTGATGAAGTCCCTGCCCCTGGCCTATAACAAGGACATGCAGGAGGATAAGGAGGCCCTCTTTGATGCCATCGACACGGTGGAGCTGTGCCTGCCTGTGTTCGGGGCTATGCTGGACACCCTCACGGTCCGGCCCAAGAATATGGCCAAGGCTGCTTCCGGCGGATTTATCAACGCCACCGACTGCGCCGATTACCTGACCAAGAAGGGGCTGCCCTTCCGGGAGGCCTATATGATCGTAGGCCGGCTGGTCAATATGTGCATTAAGACCGGGGATACCCTGGACACCCTGGCTCTGAAGGACTTCCGGGCCATTTCCTCCCTCTTTGATGAGGATGTGTACGAGGCCCTGGCCCTGAAAACCTGCGTCAATGAGCGCAAGGTCTATGGTGGTCCCAGCAAGGAGTCTGTGGAAAAACAGATTGCTCTCATAGAGGAGTTTGTCAATTCCAGAGCTTGATGATAAAATAGTTCCAAACCCCGAACGCAATCTCAAAGAAAAGAGTGGAACGCATGAATAAACCCAAGGTATATATCGACGGTAAGGAGGGCACCACCGGCCTGCAGATCTATGAGCGGCTGGGAGGCCGGGAGGATATTGAGCTGCTGCTCATTGACGAGGACAAGCGGAAGGACACCCAGGAGCGGAAGAAGTTCCTCAATGCCGCCGACCTGGTGTTCCTGTGTCTGCCCGATGCTGCCGCTGTGGAGGCGGTGTCCCTCATTGAGAACCCCAAAACCAAGGTCATTGACGCTTCTACCGCCCACCGTACCGCCCCAGGCTGGGTCTACGGTTTTGCCGAGCTGCTGCCCGGACAGCGCCAGCGGATCAAATTTGCCGGGCGGGTGGCCAATCCCGGCTGCCATGCCACAGGATTTTTGTCCACTGTGGCCCCCCTAGTGAATCTGGATATCCTGCCCAAAGACTACCCCCTGGCCTGCTATTCCCTGACGGGATATTCCGGAGGAGGAAAGAAGCTTATTGCCGAGTATGAGGCCCCTGACCGGGACCCCCGGCTGGCTTCCCCGGCCCCTTACGCACTGGGCCTTCAGCATAAGCACCTGCCGGAAATGCAGACAGTGGCTGGCCTGGCTTTCCCGCCGAATTTCCTGCCGGTGCTGGGAGATATCTACAAGGGAATGACCACCTGTGTTATGCTCCAGAACAGCCTTTTGAAGGGAAACCCCAGCGCCTTGGATATCCGGGACCTGCTGTGCAATTACTACCAGGATCAAAAGCTGGTGCGGGTGGCGGAGTTTGGCGGTAACGGTCCCCGGCTCTATACCAACGAGCTGGCAGGGAAGGACTATTTGGAGATCACCGTCTCCGGTCATGGGGACCAGACCCTGCTCAGCGCCCAGTTTGACAACCTGGGCAAGGGAGCCAGCGGAGCCGCCGTTCAAAACATGAACCTGATGCTGGGCTTTGAGGAGACTGCGGGACTGAACGTGGACTAACGTGGGCCGTGCCCAATAATTTGGAATGAAAAGGTGAGTATCATGTTGAAAGAGATTTCCGGCGGCGTGTGTGCCGCCCAGGGCTTCCGGGCCGGCGGCGTCCACTGCGGCGTCAAGGCCAGCAGCAGCCCGGATAAAAACGATCTGGCCCTCATTCTTTCGGAGAAAGAGTGTACCGCCGCTGCCACCTACACCCTCAACCGGGTGAAGGCCGCCCCCATCTATGTGACCATGGACCACCTGGAAAACGGCGTGGCCTGGGGCGTGGTGGCCAACAGCGGCAACGCCAACGCCTGCTGCCCCATGAGCCACGAGAATGCTGAGGCTATGTGTGTTTCTGCCGCCCAGGCCACCGGCCATGAGCCTGAGGACTTTGTAGTGGCCTCTACCGGCGTCATTGGCCAGACCATCAACATCTCCGCCATTCAGGCTGGCATGCCCAAGGCTGCCGCTGCCCTCAGTGCTGACGGCTCCGACGCCGCGGCCAACGCCATCATGACCACCGACACGGTGAAAAAGGAGATCGCCGTCTCCTTTACTCTGGGGGACAAGGAGGTCAAAATCGGCGCCATCGCCAAGGGCTCCGGCATGATCCACCCCAACATGGGCACTATGCTGGCCTTTATCACTACTGACTGCGCCATCACTCACGAGATGCTCTCTGAAGCCCTCCACGATGTGGTGGGTCGGACCTTCAACCGGGTCACCGTGGATGGGGACACTTCCACCAACGACACCTGTGTGGTGCTGGCCAATGGCATGGCGGGCAATGCCCTTATCGAGTGGAAGGACGAAAACTATGGGACCTTCCAGCAGGCGCTGGAATATGTGTGCCGCTACCTGTCCCGTGCCATCGCCGGAGACGGCGAGGGAGCCAGCAAGCTGGTCACCTGCAAGATGATTGGCGCCCGCAGCGAGGAGAGCGCCGAGCGCCTTGCTAAGGCGGTGGTGGGCTCTTCCCTGGTGAAAGCAGCTATGTTCGGCGCCGACGCCAACTGGGGACGGGTGCTGTGTGCCATGGGTTATTCCAAGGCGCCCTTCCGGCCCGAGCATGTGGACGTGTCCTTCCAGTCCTGCGCCGGGGAGATCCTGGTTTGCAAGCAGGGGGACGGACTTACCTTTGATGAGGATAAGGCTAAGGAGATCCTGTCCCAGAAGGAGGTCATCATCGCAGTGGTCCTCCATGAGGGAGAGGAGAGCGCCGAGTGCTGGGGCTGTGACCTCACCTATGATTACGTGAAGATCAACGGGGATTACCGCACTTAAAGTCCAGGGGGGACCCGTTCCCCTGAATATAAAAACGGTTTTGCCTAAACCGTTTTTGATGCCCCCTCGCCTTTGCCCGCAAAGGCGGTCGTGGCCGCCCTGCCACGGGTCGGGGGGGTCTGCGGCGAAATGCATTCGCCTTTGAACTGATTTAAAAATTCGCCTGCGGCGAATTAGAAAAGCACCAATATGAGGGAGAGAAGATCAATGTCTTTTAACGAAGTGGATCGCGCTCAGGTACTGGCCGAGGCGCTGCCCTATATCCAAAAATTCTACGGCAAAACCATCGTAGTGAAGTATGGCGGCAACGCCATGATCTCCCAGGAGCTGCGCCACGCCGTCATTTCCGACATCGTCCTGCTGTCCCTGGTGGGCATCCGGGTAGTGGTGGTACATGGAGGCGGCCCTGAGATCAGTGGTATGCTGAAAAAGGTGGGTAAGGAGTCCAAATTTGTGGACGGCCTGCGCTACACCGACGAGGAGACCATGGAGATCGTCCAGCAGGTGCTGTGCGGACAGGTGAACAAGGACCTGGTGGCCACTCTGAACCGCACCGGCGGCCGGGCTCTGGGCCTGTGCGGCATGGACGGCGGGCTGTTCCAGGCCAAGAAGCTGGATGAGAAGTACGGCTTGGTGGGGGAGATCCGCCATGTGGACCCCCGCCCGGTGACCGATGCCCTCTCCAACGGCTACATCCCCGTGGTGTCCACGGTGGCCCAGGGAATGGATGCAGAGGTGTCTTACAACGTGAATGCCGACACCGCCGCGGCCAAACTGGCTGTGGCCCTGGGGGCGGAAAAGCTCGTGCTCCTCACCGATGTGCGGGGGCTGCTCCGGGACCCCAAGGACGAGAATACCCTCATTTCCGAGCTCCAGCTCTCCTCCGTCCCCGCTCTGGTGCGGGAGGGAGTCATCACCGGGGGCATGATCCCCAAGGTGGACTGCTGTGTGGAGGCGGTGCGCTCGGGCGTAAAGTCCGCCGTCATTCTGGACGGCCGGGTGGAGCACTCCATCCTCATCGAGCTGCTCTCCGATGCGGGCATCGGCACTATGCTGATCCAGTAAGAGAGCCTGCCTTTTGAAGCAGGCTTGCCTGAATACATAGAAAGGGGTCCGCAACATGACCTTTGAAGAAATCAAAGCCCTGGATGAACAGTATGTGATGCACGCCTACGGGCGGTTCCAGGTGGCTATGGACCACGGCAAGGGGGCCACCGTATGGGATGTGAATGGCAAGAAGTACATCGATTTTACTTCCGGCATCGGCGTGTGCTCGCTGGGTTACGCGGATGAAGGCTGGCAGCAGGCCATTGCCGCCCAGACGGCTAAGCTGGGCCACATCTCCAACCTTTTTTACACCGAACCCTATGCAAAAGTGGCCCAGAAGCTGTGCACCCGCACCGGGATGAGCAATGTGATGTTTGCCAACTCCGGCGCGGAGAGCAACGAGGCCATGATCAAACTGGCCCGGAAGTATTCTTATGACAAATACGGCAAGGGGCGCGGGACCGTCATTACCCTGCGTAATTCCTTCCACGGCCGCACCATCACCACCCTGGCCGCTACGGGCCAGGACAAGTTCCATGACTATTTCTTCCCCTTTACCGAGGGGTTCCGCTACGCCAATGCCAACGATCTGGACAGCGTAGAGGAAGTGGCGGGCCACGATGTCTGCGCTGTGATGATGGAGCTGGTCCAGGGAGAGGGAGGCGTACTGCCTCTGGACAAAAAGTTTGTCCAAGGGGTAGCTGACCTGTGCCAAAAGCGGGACTGGCTGCTGCTCATTGACGAGGTGCAGACCGGCGTGGGCCGCACAGGCACCTTGTTTGCCTTCCAGCAGTATGACATTTCCCCGGATGTGGTGTCCTTTGCCAAGGGCATCGCCGGTGGTTTGCCTTTCGGCGGCGTAATGGCCAATGAAACGTGCCGCAATGTCTTTAGCCCCGGCACCCACGGCACCACCTTCGGCGGCAACCCCGTCTCTGCCGCCGCTGCCTGCTATGTGCTGGACCGGATCGACGACAATTTGCTGGAGCAGGTGAAGGAGAAAGGGGCCTACATCCGTCAAAAGGTGGAGGAAATGAACCTGCCCTGCCTGGGCAAGACCCTGGGGCTGGGCCTGATGATCGGCGTGGAGGTCAAGGGCGAAAAAACCAACCGTGAGCTGGCTGCCGCTCTCATTGACAACGGCCTTTTGTGCCTCACTGCCGGAGCGGGGCTGCGGTTCCTGCCCCCCCTGGTGATCACCAGAGAAGAGATGGATGAGGCTCTGGCCATCTTCCAGCGTACTCTCAGTCCGTTCAAAGGAGTGTAATACCCAATGACAAAAGATCTTTTGAAGCTGCTGGACCTGTCCAAGGAGGACATTGTCCAGATTCTGAATACTGCCGACCAGCTGAAATATGACCAAAAGCACCGCATTCCTCACGACTACCTCCGGGGAAAGACCCTGGCCATGATTTTTGAGAAAAACTCCACCCGCACGCGGGTGTCCTTTGAGACCGGAATGTTTCAGCTGGGGGGCCACGCCCTGTTCCTCTCCGGCAAGGAGAGCCAGATTGGCCGGGGGGAGCCGGTGGAGGACACTGCGCGGGTTCTGGACCGGTACTGCGATGGCATTATGATCCGTACCTTTGCCCAGGAGGAAGTAGAGAACCTGGCCCGAAACACCAAGATCCCCGTCATCAACGGCCTGACCGACTTCTGCCACCCCTGTCAGGTGCTGGCCGACCTGCTCACCATCCGGGAGTATAAGGCGGTGCTGGAGGGGCTGAAGCTGTGCTACATCGGCGACGGCAACAACATGGCCAACTCTCTTATTGTAGGCGGCCTGAAGATGGGAATGGAGGTGTCTATCGCCTGCCCCGAGGGCTATGATCCCGACCAGAAGGTGCTGGACTTTGCCAAGAGCGACCCTGGCCACAAGTTCTCCCTCTACCGCACGCCGAAGGAGGCGGCGGTGGGAGCTGATGTGGTCATCACGGATGTGTGGGCCTCCATGGGCCAGGAGGAGGAACGTGCCGTCCGGGCCAAGGCCTTTGCTGGTTACCAGATCAATGACGAGCTCATGGCTTTGACCAACGAGGGCTGCATGGTACAGCACTGTCTGCCCGCCCACCGGGGGGAGGAGATCACTGCCGAGGTGTTTGAAGCTCATGCCCAGGAAATTTTTGACGAGGCAGAGAACCGTCTCCATGCCCAAAAGGCGGTTATGTACCTGCTGATGAAAGACAAAGAAGACTGAACTGTCAAAAAAATTGACGAAGAGGCAAGAAAAAAGATATAAGTGCCTGACAATAAAGATGGGAAAATCGTAATTTAATGCGGTTTTTCCATCTTTTTTATTTAAATTGCCAGGAAATAGAATAATAATTTTTTACTTTAAAATATTAATTCGCTAGACAAAAAATTAGTCAATGTGACGAAGAATAGCGAGAAGCATTGCATTATACTTGCATTAAGAGTATAATTATCTTTGTTAAGAAGCTGCAAAGATGAAATGAGGAGTCCTGCAAATAAAAGTCAAGTCCTAAAATGAAAAAAATCCCGCAAAGTTTGCGAGATCAAAAAAGCGCAACAAATCAAGCTGGAGAAAAGACTTCCACCAGCTGGAG